>CAZYTN010000023.1:0-18662 GCA_964650115.1 uncultured Sulfuritalea sp. | reverse complement strand
GCGGCCACGCCTACGGCACCACCTATCCCGGCCCGATCGGCGCCATCATCTCGCCGCACCTGCTCGGCGTCGGCGCCACCTACGCGCTGGCCACCGCGTCGACGCTGTGCGGCGCCTGCGCCGAAGTCTGCCCGGTGCGCATCCCGATTCCCGAGCTGCTGATCCGCCTGCGCAACGAAGCCCAGGCCCGCCCCGCCGAAGCCTCGGCCCTGCGCGGCGCCGGCGAGGCGCGCAGCGCCCTGGTCAGCGCGATCTTCCGCGCCTGGGTCGCGGTGTACAGCCATCCCCGGCTGTACCGACTGGTGACTTGGGCGATGAGTCGCGGCCGCGCCCTGACGCCTTCGGCGCAGGGGGCATGGACCGGCATCCGCACGCCGCTGGTGCCGGCGCCGAAGCGCCTGCGCGACCTGCTGGCGGAACACCGCCGGGGGCCAGCTGATTCCTAGGGTGCGATCACGATCACGTGGCCGACGAAGATCACTTCGGGGAAGGTGCGCTTGAGCAGCTTGCTGTAGAAGTTGGTCATCACCGAACCGTCCTCGTAGCGGATCGTGCTGCCCGGCGTCAGCGCCATCCTCGGCGCAGCGATCCATTCGCTGCCGCCGGCGCGCTCGACCTCGATGTAGGTGAAGTCGTTGGCGTCGATGCTGGAGCGCACCCGGCCCTGGTTGGGCAGTTCGGCGGCGCTCGGCGACTTGTCCGGCATCAGCAGGTCCATAGCCTGCGCCGGATTCGGATGCCCCGGCGGCGGCGCGGCGAGGACGCTTGTGGCGACGCAGGCGGCGAGCAGGGAAAACAGTCGTTTCATGGTCGAATCCGGCGGGTCAATGCGAAATGGATGTCAGGACTCACAGGCAGCGCCAGAAGAGCGAGCCCGGCGTCACCGGAAAGCAGTTAATCATGGGATACGGGCCGGGCATGAACATCGGCCCCATCATCAGCGTGCGGCACATGCGGACTTCCTGGGCGATCCGTTCGCGGCAGGCCATGTCGCGCTTGTTGGCGTCGGCGGCCATGTCGTCGAAGATCTGCCGGCGCTCGGCAGCCACCATGTGGTCGAGCACCGCCGGCGGCACGCCCTGCTGCGCCAGCTCGACGATCTGCCCCGCCGAGAGCCGGTAGCGCGAAGCGGAGGTGGTGATGCGGGCGATCAGGTCCTCGGCCGAAACGCCCTGGCGCGCAAGCTGGACGACCTGCTCCAGCGGCAGCGCGGCGCTTGGCTGGGGCAGACTGGCTTCGAGTTGTTCGGCGCTGATGCGCTCGATCTTCGGCGGCGCAACGGGCGCGTTGGCACAGGCCTGCAGAATGAGGACCGGGGCGGCAAACAGCACTGGACGGAAGGAAATCATTGCGGATGAGTCGCATGGAGATCGGCTGGAACACCACCAATGATAAGCTACCCCAATCAGGATGCTGCGGCCGATCGCCCGGTCCATGATATCCACCACGCTACGCCATCCACGCGCCACGTATCACTGATCGTTGAAGACGCCACTCGGCCTTATTTACGCAATCCTGATTACCGTCGCGATCCTGGCGGTAGTCCTCTTTGCGCGAACCCAGAGTTCGTCGATGACCGCTCCCGCGTCGATCCACGCGCCACCGCCGGAATCCGACGCCGATAAGCCGAGCGAGGCTTCCAAGGAAGAGGATGGCAGCAAAGACGCAAATCCACGGCCGCCTGCCGATGAGCCGAAGTGAGACCCTGCAGGTTGGCAACGAACCTGGTTCTCGGCCATAAAAGCCGTTGGCGGCCCATGCATCATGCAAGCGAGCTGAGCGCCACCTTCGCCATGGGCCGAATCGTCAGTCTCGACCCGCAAGAGACAGATGCCCTTCAGATGGCGAAGACGGCCTGGTCAACGCCTATCCTTTGTACGTCATCGCCTCGATATTGGCGCGGCGCAGATTGGCTGACAAATGGCGTGCCATCTGTTCCAGCAATTTGATCTTGATTTGCGGACGTTCGTTATCGAGCCTTTGGAAAAGCGTGCGTTCGACCACACGGCACTCGACGGTATCGAGTGCGATGACATCGGCAGATCGCGGCGATCCGTCGAGGAAACCCATCTCGCCAAAGTTCATTCCGGATGTAAAAACATCCAGCCGCTTGCCTCTGTTTCCTGACTCGTCAGGCAAGCGAACCTCGACCGAACCCGAGAGCAGGAGATACAGACATTCGGACGCATCGCCGGAACGAATAAGGAACTCGCCGGCACTCGCAGCGTGAAATCCCATGGCGGCGTCGAGCCAGGCGATGTCGTCGGCATTGAGGCCGGAAAGCAGAAAAGTGTCGCCAATCGCCACGGAGTTCCCGGAATTCGAGGCAA
This sequence comes from uncultured Sulfuritalea sp., assembly GCA_964650115.1. Classification (GTDB taxonomy): domain Bacteria; phylum Pseudomonadota; class Gammaproteobacteria; order Burkholderiales; family Rhodocyclaceae; genus Sulfuritalea. The sequence goes on along the minus strand of CAZYTN010000023.1, from coordinate 16,332 downwards.
GGCCAATCAGTTCATCCAGCAGGTGATTCTCGCAGTACTCGAGCGCCGTATCCGAGCTCGCCATGAGGCTGGCGCGATCGATGGCCGCGAACAGCGGCTTGTGCGAACCCTCCGCCGCGTGAGCAATGAACAGTTGCACGCCATTGCCCGCCAAATGATTGCGCAACTCCTCGATCAATTTGGCCGCGACTGCGTCGATGGTGACGACGTTTCGAAAGACAAGGATCAGATACTGGCAATAGGGTGCATGCTTGAGAGCCAGGCGAACGATGGGCTCGACAGTCGAAAAGATGAGTTCGCCCTGCAGGTCGAGCACCCGGATGCGGTGACCGCTGGCGCGCAACACCTTCTGCTGGTAGCCCGGGCGGCGGCGCGATGACGACACCTGGCTGCCATCGTAGGCCAGGCGCAATGCCGACTGGGGCGCGGAACCGACACCAAACAAATGGAGGGCGAGTTCGCGGGACAGATCGGCGCATACCTTGATTCCCCGCACGCTGTTGCCCTGGGCATCCAGCGGCGGGGAAAATATCCCGATTCCCAACTGGCCCGGAAGCACCGCCATGATGCCGCCACCCACGCCGCTCTTGGCCGGCAAGCCGATGCTGTAGAGCCATTCTCCCGAGTAGTCGTACATGCCACAGCTCGACATCACCGAGAGAATGTTATCCACGTACTCCGGCGCTATGGCCTGTTCGCGGGTCAGCGGATTTCGGCCGTAGTTCGCCAGCGTCGCGCCCATCAACGCAAGGTCGCGGCAAGTGACCCTGATCGAGCATTGCTGGAAGTAGGTCTCCAGGATCTCGGTAGGCTCCCCTTCGATGATGTCGAAATTCCTCAGCATCCAGCCGATCGCCCGATTACGGTGCCCGGTCTCGCTCTCCGACCGGTATACGGCCTCGTCGATATCGAGCGGCCGACCGGCGCACGCGGACAGATAGGAAACGATCCGGCTGATGCGCGAGGCATCGTCTTTTCGCAATATCTGCCCGCAGGTGGCGATGGCCCCGGCGTTGATCATGGGATTGAATGGCGCTCCCGAACCCAGCTTCAGGCTGATGGCATTGAACGCGTCGCCGGACGGTTCAACGCTGATGCGGGACAGGATATGGTCTTCGCCGCGATCCTCGAGCGCGAGGCCGTAGGACAAGGCCTTCGAGATCGACTGGATGGTGAACAGCTGGCGACTGTCGCCCACCTCATAGATGCTTCCATCGCGCGTCGCTATGCAAATGCCGAACCATTCGGGATTGGATTTCGCCAATTCCGGAATGTAGTTTGCGACCTGCCCATCGCAATCGCCCGCATATTTTTCATGCAGGGCTCGCAGGTAGGTTTCGATGGGCGATGCGCGGTCTCGGCGGTTTTGCGACATGTGGATTTGTCCTCGGGTTGCTGACAATGGCATATAGCAATTTCCGTACCGTCTCGCTTGCGCGCCAGGCAGTCGATCCGGGGCCATGCGAGCCATGCCATCGACGCAATCGGCACCATTAAAGTGCGGTTAAGGGTTCACATTGGTGCCTGGCATCGTCGAAATTCCGCTGGATGCGTAACCGGCCGGCGGGCTTCTGAATGTCATGAGGCCGCAATAAGGCTATTGGCCACGCAGACCGACGACCCCCGCTCCGGTACAATTCCGCCCCCATGCCTTCCTCCCTCGAACTCCTCGCCCCCGCCAAGAATGCCGAGATCGGCATCGAGGCGATCCGGCACGGCGCCGATGCGATCTATATCGGCGGGCCGGCTTTCGGCGCCAGAGTCGGTGCCGGCAATACGGTGCAGGACATCGAGCGCCTGGCGGCGTTTGCACACCGCTTCCACGCCAAGGTATTCATCACCCTCAACACCATCCTGCGCGACGAGGAGATCGAGGACGCGCGCCGCCTGGCCTGGCAGATGTACGAGGCCGGGGCCGATGCGCTGATCCTGCAGGACATGGGCCTGCTGGAAACCGACCTGCCACCGCTCCAGTTGCATGCCTCGACCCAGTCCGACATCCGCACGCCGCAGCGGGCGCGCTTCCTGGCCGACGTCGGCTTTTCGCAAATGGTGCTGGCGCGCGAATTGTCGCTGCCGGAGATTCGCGCAATCCACGCAAGAGTCGGGCGACCGCTTGCAGCGGAGGGGGACCCACGCAGTGGGGGCGCTGAGCAACGGCTTGCTGCCGTTGCGCGCCTAGGGCCAAGGGACGAACCATCGCCGGAAGGCGATGGTTGGCCCGCAAGCGGGATGCGCGACGTCGAACTTCGAAGCGCGATCGCTGCATCCGCCTCCACGGTCGCATCCCCGCAAGCGGGGCCCCTGCTCCACGTTCCGGCGTCGCCTGGCGATACGGCGAATCCGCCGCCGATCCTCGAATTCTTCATCCACGGCGCGCTCTGCGTGGCCTTCTCCGGGCAGTGCTACATCAGCCACGCCCACACCGGGCGCAGCGCCAATCGCGGCGAATGCTCGCAGGCCTGCCGCCTGCCCTACAACCTCGAAGACAAGCAGGGCCGCATCGTGGCCTTCGACAAGCACCTGCTGTCGATGAAGGACAACGACCAGAGCGCGAACCTGCGCGCGCTGGCCGACGCCGGCATCCGTTCGTTCAAGATCGAGGGCCGGCTGAAGGACATGGCCTACGTCAAGAACACCACCGCGCATTACCGGCAGCTGCTCGACCGCATCATCGAGGACGCGCCGCAACTTTACTCGCGCGCCTCTTCCGGCCATTGCAGCTACAGCTTCACGCCGCGCCCGGAGAAGACCTTCAACCGCGGTGCCACCCACTACTTCGTTAACGGCCGCCACGCCGACATCGCCGCCTTCGATACGCCGAGCTTCGCCGGCGCGGCCAGCGGCACCGTCACGCGCATCGGCCCCGACTGGTTCGAAGTCGACAGCGAAGAACACTTCGCCAATGGCGATGGCATATCATACCTCTCGCGCGGCAGGAAGCTCACCGGCCTGCGCATCAATGTCGCCGCAGGCAAACGCCTCTTCCCCAACGAGATGCCGGACGATCCCGAGGGCTTCAAGCCCGGCACCGAGATCCACCGCAACCGCGACCAGGCCTTCGAACGCCTGCTGGAAAAGGACTCCGCCGAACGCCGCATCGGGCTCATTGTGGAACTCGCCGAAACCGCAAACGGCTTCGCCCTGACGCTGAAGGACGAGGACGGCATCGAAGGCCGCGCCGCTGTCGTGCATGCCAAGGAAGCGGCGAAGAACCCCGAGCGCGCGCTGGCCGGCATCGGCGAAAGCCTGGGCAAGTTCGGCGCCACCGACTTCAAGGCCACGGACGTCAGGATCGTCCTCGCCGAAGCCTGGTTCCTGCCGGCCTCCGCGATCAATGCGCTGCGCCGCGATGCCGTCGACGCTCTCGTCGCCGCGCGCGCAGCGGCACGTCCGCGTCTGGCACGCGCTGCACCGATCGAGCCGCCGGCGATCTACCCCGAGCGCGAGCTGAGCTATCTCGCCAACGTGCTCAACAGCCGGGCGCGCGCCTTCTACAAACGCCACGGCGTGCAACTGATCGCCGATGCCTACGAGGCCGATACCACGCCCGGCGAGGTCTCGCTGATGATCACCAAGCACTGCCTGCGCTACAGCCACAGCCTCTGCCCGAAAGAGGCCAAGGGCTGGGTCAAGGGCGTCAATGCCGAACCCATGGTGCTGGTGAATGGCAAGGAGCGCCTGACCCTGCGCTTCGACTGCAAGGAATGCGAAATGCACGTCGTCGGCAAGATGAAGAAGGGCCGCACGATCAGCATCCTGCCGGTCGCGCATTGAGAAAGTCGGCGCTGGCGCTACGGCGATGAGCCGCATCATCCTTGCTCCGATGGAAGGCCTCGCCGACGACGTGCTGCGCGCAGTGCTGACCTCGGCCGGCGGCTACGACTGGTGCGTCACCGAGTTCGTCCGCGTCACCACCACGCTGCTGCCGCACTCATGCTTCACGCGCCTCTCCCCCGAGCTGAAGACCGGTTCGCGCACCGCCAGCGGCACGCCGGTGCGCATCCAGCTGCTCGGCTCCGATCCGGGGAGAATGGCCGCCAACGCCGCCCACCTGGCGCTGCTCAAGCCGCATGGCATCGACCTGAATTTCGGCTGCCCGACGCCGCTGGTGAATCGCAATCGCGGCGGCGCGGCCCTGCTCGACGAACCGCAGCTGTTGCAGCGCATCGCCGGCGCGGTGCGCGCCGCCGTGCCGGCGGCAATCCCTGTCACGGCCAAGATGCGTCTGGGCATCGAGGACACCGGCCGCGCGCTGGACTGTGCGCTGGCGCTGGAAGCCGGCGGCATGCAGGAACTGGTGGTGCACGCCCGCACCAAGGCCGACGGCTACCGACCGCTGGTGCGCTGGGAATGGATCGCGCGTATCCGCGAAGTAGTCAAGCTGCCGCTGATCGCCAACGGCGAGGTGTGGACCGTCGCCGACTATCGCAGGATCCGCGCCGCCACCGGCTGCAGCGACGTCATGCTCGGCCGCGGCGCGGTGGCCGACCCGCTGCTGGCGCGGCGCATCCGCAATGGCGAAGAACACGCGACCGAGGCCGACTGGCAGGAACTGCAAGGCATGATCGCCGAATTCTGGACGCGCGTTCAGGCGAAGCTCACGCCGACGCAGTCGCCGGGCCGCCTCAAGCAGTGGCTGGGCATGATGCAGCGCAGTTATCCGCAGGCGGAACACCTGTTCCGCGCCGTGCGCGAAGCCCGCCGCGGGCCGGAGGTCAATGCCATCCTGCTGCGCCAAGGCATGGTCAGGGAATCGCCCGAGGCGGCCTGAGCGTTGCTGCGATGGGCGTTACGGTTAAGGTTTGTTGGACGTCTGCCCTGAACGTGATGACGCAGGGATGATGCAAGCGCTGCGACGGCGGCCTGGCCCTCGAACAGCATGATGACTGCCCCCTCGCTGACCTTGTCGCCCACCTTGACACAAATCGCCTTGCCCACGCCGTCGCACGGCGCGGGCACGTCCATCGTCGCCTTGTCGGACTCGGGCGAGACCAGAGGATCTTCGGCCTTCACGGTGTCTCCAGGCTTGACCAGCACATCGAGTCTCATGAAATTCACTACGGGAAACTAATTCCACACCATTAGTATTGTTTTTTGCCCGCCCCTAGACTCTGCCCCTCTTGAAACGAATAGCGTGGGCGCAGAAGATGGATTTCGTGGCACCATCACTGGCGGTTGGCAGCTTGGCCGAAGCCGGTAACGAGCGCACTCGCCTTGCTCATGGCATAGGTGCCGTGCTCAGCCTGCTGGAGGTCGATTTCGACGCAGGCGAACATCACGCGTCGATCCCGCTTCGGGATGGCGAACCCCTGCCGCCCGCCGCCGTGGCTTGTGCCACCGCCTTTGTCGATCGGCAGTTGCGTGCCGGTCGCAAGGTTCTGGTGCACTGCCAGATGGGTTTGTCGCGCAGCCCGGCGATTACCGCGGCCTACCTTCATGAGTACTCCGGCATGAAGCTGGGCGACGCCCTCGCCTGGGTCGGCAACCGCCGCACCGCGGCGGCGCCACATCCGGTGTTGGTCGACTCCCTGTATCGAATCTACGGCGCCGCGCCTGCCCAACAGCCGCCGGCACTCGTCGATCTGTCGGCCAACGAAAATCCCCTCGGCCCCTCGCCGCGTGCCTTGGCGGCCCTGACCAACGCCGCGAGCAGCAGTCATCGTTATCCCGACCGTCACGGCCACGCCTTGCGCAGCGCGCTGGCGTCGCGCCTGAGCCTGAACGCCGCCCGATTGGTCCTCGGCAACGGCTCTTGCGAATTGCTCGACTTGATCGCACGCGCCATGCTTGCTCCCGGCGATCAGGCGCTGATCGCCACGCCGTCCTTCCTGCCCTACCGCTCGGCGATAGAGCGGGCGCACGGTGAGGTTGTCGCGGTGCCGCTGCGGGCTGACTACCATACTGATCTGGAGCGCATGGAAGCCGGGATCGGCCCCCGGACGCGTTTGGTGATCCTCGGTCATCCCAATAATCCTACCGGTGCGGCCCTCGGCGCCGTCGAACTGGAGCGCTTCCTCGATCGTCTGCCGGATCGCATCGTGGTGCTGATCGACGAGGCTTATCGCGAATATGTGACGCGGCCCGATGCCGCCGATGCCATGGCGCTGGTCAAGAGTGGCCGTCCCGTGGTGGCGCTGCGAACCTTCTCCAAGGTGCATGCCCTGGCGGGATTGCGCATAGGCTACGCGGCGGCTCGGCCCGATCTGGCGGCGCGGATCGAAGCGATCCGGCCGCACTACAACACCAATAGCGTGGCTCAGGCTGCGGCTCTGGCCTGTCTCGACGATCACGCCCATTTCGCCAGTTCCCTGTCGGTCAATCGTAGCGGCCTGGCAACTCTCGCCGCGGGCTGTACCGGTCTCGGCCTGGCGTCTGTGCCGTCGCAAGCGAATTTCCTGCTGGTTCGTACCGGTAATGCCGAAGGCATTACGGCGGCGCTGGCTGCGCACGGGGTCCGCGTCAAGAGCGGCGCGCCCTTCGGACTGCCCGAATTTATCCGCATCTCGGTCGGCACGCCGGCCTGCAATGCGCGCTGCCTCCAGGCGCTGCAGACGGTGATGGACGACTACCGCAACAACCAACCGATCAATACACGGCAAGGAGCGCAGGCATGGTGATGATGATGGCCCCCGGGGGCACCCTGGAAATGGCGAAGGCAGTACTGGACGAAGGCGCCGAGGCGACCTATGTCGGCGTCCTCGGCTGGAGCCGGCGCGGATCGCAGGACGAACTCGCCGACGCCGATATCCGCGCCACCATCGACTACGCCGACAAGCTCGGCAAAGAGGTGCGGATCGTGATGAACACCCTGCCCAGCTCGATCGAGATGGACATGTTCCTCGAGCGCGTGCACCAATACGCCGGCTGGGGCGCCAAGGGTTTCATGATCAGCGACGTCGGCGCCATGCGCCTGGTGCGCGAGCAGTTGCCCCACGTCCACATCCACACCAGCGTCGGCTGCGGCATCACCAACTACGAGGACGCCAAGTTCCTTCATGAGATGGGCGCCAGCTACGTCGTGCTGCCCTATCGCCTGACCGTCGAAGAGATCGCCCAGATCAAGGGTGCCGGTCCCGTGGGCATCGAGGTGTTCCTCTTCAAGACGCCCTCCGGCGGCAAGATCTGCCCGGGCAAATGCATGATGAGCAGCTACTTCAGCTTCCGTCGCTGGCTCGACGAGCAGGGCAAGGACCACTTCTTCGGCTCCGCCTCGCGCGGCGGCGATTGCCTGCGGGTGTGCCAGACCAAGTGGAAATTCAACGTCGACGAAGAAGACTTCGACGCGCCGATGACCATCAAGACCAACCCCTCACTGTGGCTGGAGGAACTGCCCGACTACCTGCGTGCCGGCGTCGACTGCCTGAAGGTACCGGGCCGCGACCGTTCGGTGGATCTGGTGCGCGACCTGGTGCGCGTCTATCGCCGCGCGGTGGACTGCATCCTCGAATCCGACTATCCCGACCTCAGCCCCTTCGCCCCGGAACTGGAGCGCCTGCGCGGCCGCTGGAGCACCGAACGCAGCAAGCGCGACAACCGCCTGCTGCGCGAAGCGGTGCGCTCGGCGCGCAGCGCCACCGGCGTGCCACGCTCCGTCCTCGAATCCAACAACACTGCCGCCTGACCCAAGCCCATAAAGGAAACCGCCATGCTCGAACTGTCCACCAATCTCGCCAATCCCAAGGACCTGCGCGTCACCGACATCAGCGCCTACGACGCCGTCTACCTCGGCGATTTCTCCTGCGCCGAGTATCCCAACAATTTTTCCTCGAACTCCGACGTGCTGGCCGATGCGCTGGAAGACATCCACGCCCAAGGCAAGAAATGCTACCTGCGGCTCTACGCGGTGCCGAGCAATCACGACCTGCCCTGGGTCCGCGATCACCTCAAGGTGGCGCTGCAACTGCCCTTCGACGGCTATGAAGTGCACAACATGGGCCTGCTCCGCGTGCTGCGCGAAATGGGCTGCACCGCGCCGATCCACCTCGGCGTCTTCGGCAACCTGTACACCCACGAAACCGCCCGGGTGCTGAAGGACTACGGCGTCACCAGGGTCTATCCGAACCCCGAGCTGTCGCTGAAGGAAATCGTCTACATCCAGGACGAAGCCCCGACCGAAGTGCTGGCGCCGGTGCACGGCAAGATCCCGCTGGTCATCTCGGAAACCTGCTTCATCATGGAGCACACCGACGGCGGCGCTTCCGAGTGCAACTTCTACTGCTCCAAGGATCACTGGCTGGAGCGCGGCAGCGGCGACTGGTCTCTGAAAGACACCGGCCGCATGACGCTTTCCGGCAAGGACCTGTGCATGCTCGAGCACCTGCCGGAAATGCTGGCAAAGGGCCTCACCGCCTTCTACGTGCAGAGCCACGGCGAAGGTCCGGAGTACATCGCCGCCGCCGGCAGAATCTATCGCGCCGCCCTGGAAAAGGCCGCCGCCGGCCAGCCGGCGAGCGAGGACGAAATCACCGTGTGGCTGGCCGAGCTCGGCGAGCACGCCCGCAAGGGCCTGTGCAACGGCTACTACTTCGAAAGTGCCGGCCAGCGTTACGTCGATGCGCGCAAGGGCTGCGGCGACACCTGTAACGGCGGCTGCGCCAGCCATGCCGCGAGCGGCGCCGAACCGGCTGAAGCGAGCGGCGTCTGATGGCGGCCAAGACCCCCACGCAGCCGCAGCTGCTGGCCCCGGCGGGCTCGGTGGAGATGGCGGTGGCCGCCGTCGACGCCGGCGCCGACGTGCTCTACGTCGGCCCCCGCGGCTGGAGCCGGCGCCCGGCCGAGTCGGAACTGACCGACGAGGAAATCCGCACTGCCATCGATTACGCCGGCGAGCGCGATTGCGAATTGCGCGTGGTGCTCAACACCTACCCGAGCCCCTTCGAGATGGAAGCCTTCGTCGCCAAGGCGCGGCAGTTCGCCGAGTGGGGCGCCTCCGGTTTCGTCGTCACCGATCCGGGCGCCATCAGCCGCATCCGCAAGGCGATTCCCGACACCGTGCTCCACGTCAGCATCGGCAGCGGCATCAGCAATGCCGACGACTGCGGCTTCTATCGGCAGATCGGCGCCGACAAGATTATCCTGCCCTATCGCTGGGGCGAGGCCGAGATCGAAGCGGCCAAGCAGCGCAGCGACATCGGCCTCGAAGTGTTCCTCTTCGAGACCGTGCAGACCGGCAAGATCTGTCCCGGCAAATGCATCATGAGCAGCTACCTGCGCTTTCGCGACTGGCTGCCGGGCGAGGGCAAGGACTACTTCTTCGGCAGCGCCAACCGCGGCGCCAAGGAGTGCTACCGGGTCTGCCAGACCGCCTGGGAATTCGGCGCCGAAGACGAGGCCAGCCAGACCCTCAAGCTGCGCCGCGATGCGCGCCTGATGCTGGAGCAGTTGCCCGAGTTCATCCGTCTCGGCGTCGAGTACTTCAAGCTCTCCGGGCGGGAGCGGCCCACCGAGATGATCCGCGACCTGGTGCGCTACTACCGCCGCGTGCTGGACCACATCATCGGCGGCGACAACGACATCAGCCCGTTCGTCGATGAGCTGGCGGTGCTGCGCCAGCGCTGGGTCAGCGCCAAGGGCCGCCGCGTCAACACCCTGATGGCGCGGGCGGAGACCTACGGCATCAGCGGTCAGCCGGCATGAGCAGGGTCCTCGGCGCGACGAGGGTCGTTCCGTGACTTTCACCTTGCGTGCCGGCTTTGAAGGCAGCGGCAGCCCGCGTTGGCTGATGCGGACCATCCAGCGCCATGGCCTGGATCGTGCGCGCGGCTTTCGCCTCGAGCTCTGCCTGCTGCCGGAAAGCACCCGTCGCCATGGCACGCTGCAAGCCATCGCCGATGGCGCGGCGGACGTGGTGGACGGCGACTGGCTGGCCCTGGCCGAAGCGCGCGCGGATGGTCTGCCGGTCACCGCGGTGATGCCCTATGGCCAGATTCTCGGCAGCGTCATGCTCGGCCGCGGGGTGCGCGGCAAGACCCTCGCCGTGCTGCGCGGGCGCAAGCTCGGGGTGCTTTCCTCGCACGACAAGAATTGGGCCATCCTGCGCGCCGCCTGTGCCGCTTGCGGCTTCATCCTGGAAGACGCGACGCGCATCGAATGCTTCGCCAGCCGCGCCGAGCTGGACAGCGCCCTCGACAGCGGCGCGGTGGATGCCGCCCTGGTGCACTGGCATCGCGTGCCGGAACTGGTGGCCGGCGGCCACCGCTTGCTGGCCGAGATTCCCGATCTGGCCGACCCGCTGCGCCAGGGCGCGCTGCCCACCACCTTTTTTGTCGTTCATGAAGACCTCGCGCGCCAATGGCCGGGGCATGTGGACGCCTTCATCGCCGCCGCCCGCAGCGCCATCGAACTGATGCGCAATGACCAGGCGCCCTGGCTGGCCCTGGCGCAGGAGCAAGGCAGCGGCCTGCCATTGGCGGCCCCGCTACACGCCCTGCGCCAGCGCTGGAACAGCCGCATCGCCGAGATCGCCCCCTGGGGCCCGGCCTCGCGCGAGTCGCTGTATGCCTTGCGCCGGCAGTTGCTGAAGACCGGCGCCGACGCCGCCGACCACGCCCTGCCGCAGTTCCCGCGCGGCGCTTTCGACCTGGGCTTCCTGCCCTGAATCCCATTCAATCAATCGCCCTGGAGACATCCATGCATCCTCACTCGAAACCCGTTCTGATGGCACCCGGCGGCACGCCGGGCATGGCGATAGCTTCCTTCGACGCAGGCGCCGATTCGGTCTATGTCGGCCCCAAGGGCTGGAGCCGCCGCCCCGCCAGCGACGAACTCGACGACGGCGAAATGAGCGAACTGCTGCAACATGCCCAGAGCATCGGCAAGGATGTGCGCATCGCCATCAACGTCATGCCCTGCCCCGAGGAGATCCCGGCCTTCCTGCGCAAGGTCGGGTACTGCGTCGAGCGCGGCGCCGGCGGCGTGATGATCTGCGATCCGGGCTGCATCCGCCTGGTGCGCCAGCACTTCCCCGACCTCGACATCCACGTCAGCGTCACCGCCGGGGTGTTCAATCTCGACGACCTGCATTTCTACCGCGAGATGGGCGCCAATCTGGTGGTGCTGCCCTATCGCTGGGGTCCGGCGGAATTCCAGGAAGTAAAGGATTGTCCCGGCATGCTGATGGAGGCGTTCCTCTTCGAGACCTCCCATCGCGGCCGCATCTGCCCGGGGCGCTGCTACTCCAGCAGCTACTTCCACATCCGCCACATGACCGACGCCACCAAGAAGGATCACTTCGTCGGCAGCGCCTCCCGCGGCGGCAGCTGCTATCGCATCTGTCGCGGCAAGTGGCAGTTGATGGTGGCCGAACAGAGCCATCACGATTCGCCGGTGCTGAAGGGCAGCCCCGAGCTGCTGCTGTGGGAACTGCCCGAATACGTGCACGGCGGCGTCGCCCGCTTCAAGATTCCCGGCCGCGAACGCTCCACCCGCCTGGTGATGTCCATCGTCAATTTCTACCGCCGCGCCCTCGACCATGTGCTGGCCGGCAACCCGGACGTCGCCTGCTTCGAGGAAGAATGGACCGAGCTGAAGCGACGCTGGGATACGGAGCGCGGTCGCCGCGACGACAGCCGCATCGACAACGCATTGCAGGCCGCCTGATTCGTGTCGACTCGGGTCCTGCGCGCCCACTGGGCCGCCGATGCGGTGCGGCCCCTGGCCGCCATCGCCCCCGAGGACAGCCCGCGCTTCGGCGCCAAAGCCACCCAGCTGGCGCGCCTGGCCCGCGCCGGGCTGCCGGTCCCGGCGGCCTTTTGCATCGCCTGCGATGCCCTGCCGTACCACTGGTACGCCGCCGACCATTTGCCCGCCGCGCTGGTCACGGCGATTCGCCATGCCTACCACGGCCTCGCCGCGCCGCGCGTCGCCGTGCGCAGCTCGGCCGGCGACGAGGACCAGGCCGCGGGCAGCGCCGCCGGCCTATACACCACCGTGCTCGGCATCGCCGACGAAGCCACGCTGTTTGCCGCGATCCGTACCTGCTGGCTGGCGCGGCTGTCGCCGCGGGCCCGCAACGGCCGCGGCGCAGAATCCCCGATGGCGATCCTGGTGCAGGCCCAGGTGGCGGCCGAGGCGGCCGGCGTGTTGTTCACCGCCGACCCCTTGAGCGGCGCCCGCGACCGGATGGTGATCAATGCCGTCTGGGGTCTCGGCGAACCCCTCGCTTCCGGCCGTATCGGCGGCGATGTGTTCCATGCCACGCCGACCGGCGTTCTCAGCCGGCAGATATTGAGTTGCAAGGCGACCATGCTCACCGCCCAGGGCGAACGGCCGGTGGCCCAGTGGCGACGCCACGCGCCGGCCCTCAGCGCCCCCCAGGTGCGACGCCTGGTGGGTCTGGCGCGCCACGTGGCGCTGCTGCTGCCGCAGCCCGGCGGCGAGGCGCTGGACATCGAATTCGCTATCGAGCGCGGCCAGCCGCTGCTGCTGCAGGCACGGCCGATCCCGGTGCGGCGCCTGCGTCCCGACCCGCTCGCCGCCTACCTGGATGAGGAACGCTCGGCCCTGGCGGCGCACATCGAGCAACAACGTCGAGCCGGTGTCCTCCAGGGCGACGAGGTGGTGCTCAGCGCCGGCAATATCGGCGAGCTGCTGCCTACCCCGAGCGCCTTCAGCTTCGGTTTGTTCCGCCACATCTTTGCCGACCGCGACGGCGCCATCGTCCAGGGCCGCCGTCGCCTCGGCTATCGCCTCGGCGCCGCGGCCGGCGAAGGCCTGTTCGTCCAGGTCGGCGGCCAGGCCTACTTCAATCTCGAAGTCGATGCCGCCACCTATGACGTCGGCGTGGCCCTGCCGCTGGCCGAGTTGTTGCAGGCGGTGGCCGCCGCGCCGGCCCTGGCCAGCTATCCCGAACTGGAACTGTATCCGCGCCTGCTCGCCGCCACCCCCGACGGCAGTGCCGCCGCCGCGGCTTTCCGGCAACGCATGCTGCGCAGCGGCCAGCGCCTGAAACAGCGTCTGCCGCGGCTGCTGGCCTTGCTGCAAGCGCCCGCGCCGCTGGATTTGGCCCGGCTCGATCTGCCCGCCCTGCAGGCCGAACTCGGCGCCAGCCTGGCGCGGCTGTGCCGCCTCGGCGTGCGCTTCGTCATCGCCGCCCGGCTCGGCTTTTTCTTCGCCGACACCCTGCGCCGTCGCCTGCAACTGCTGCTGCCGGAGCGCGCCGAGCGCCTCTACGCCAGCCTGCTGCAAGGCCTGCCGGGCAGCCTGATCACCGAACAGGGCCTCGACATGGAGCGCCTCGCCGCGGGTGAAATCAACGCCGCGCAATTCCTCCGGCGCTACGGCCACATGGCCAGCAACGAGCTGGAACTGCTGCATCCGCGCCTGGCCGAAACCCCCGAGCGCCTGGCACGCCAGGTCAGCGAACTTCTGGCCAGCGGCCGCCGCCCCGGCGCCGAGTTCGCCCGCCAGGCGCGCCGCCGCCGCCGCACCGAGTCCGCCCTGCGGCGCCGCTATATTCAGGCATCGCCGCAAGCCCTGGCCGAGTTGTGCGAGGACCTGCGCATGGCGCAGACCTACCTGCCGCTGCGCGAGACCCTGAAGTTCCATCTCGCCGCCCTCTATGCGCCGCTGCGACCTCTGCTGCAGGCCATCGCCGCACGCCTGGAGTGCCCGGCGGAAAGCCTGTTCCATCTGACGCCGCAGGAAGTGCGGGAACTCAGCGCCGCCGAGCTGGGCGATGCCATGACCCTGGCCGGCGAACGTCAGCGCCGCCGCGAACTGGCGCGCCAGCTGGCGCGCAGCCGGCCCTTGCCGCGGGTGATTTTTGCGTGCCGTGCCGACGCGCTGAACGCCGCCCCCGACGTCGCCAACGAGGGCGCCGGCGAACTGCCCAGCCTGGCCGCCACGCCCATCGCGCCGGGCATCGCCGAAGGCGTGGTGTATCGCCTGAGCCTGGACGAGGACGAACTCGACAGCGCGCCGCCGGAACTCAGCGGCGGCGAAATCCTCGTCACCACCTCGGCCAATCTCGGCCTCGCGCCCCTGTTCCGCACCGCCGCCGGGGTGGTGGTCGAAGTCGGCGGCGTGCTCGCCCACAGCGCCTGCCAGGCGCGCGAGGCGGGCATTCCGGCGCTGGTGCTGGCCGATGCCACCAGTCGACTGCAAAGCGGCGACCGGGTGCGGCTCGACGCCCAGCGCGGCCTGATCACGATCCTCGAGCGCGCCACTGCGCCGCTGCCGTGAATATGCCAGGCGATATTTCTTCCCTGTTCAGCCTGCGCGGCCAGGTGGCCGTGGTCACCGGGGCCGGTGCCCACGGCGGTATCGGCCACGCCATCGCCCTCGGCTTTGCCCGGGCCGGCGCGCAACTGGCGATTGCCGACAACGACGCGGCGGGCCTGGCGCTCACCGCCGCGGAACTCGAAGCCCTCGGCGCGGCACCCCTGGCCTGCGCCTGCGACATCGGCGTGGCGGCCGATGTGGAGCGCCTGTTCGCCAAGGTGGCGGCGCGCTTCGGGCGGGTGGACGTGCTGGTCAACGTGCCCTTCAGCTTCAACCGCCGCGCCGCCCCCCACGAGATCGACCTCGCGGATTGGGAACGGGCCATCGCGGTGAACCTCACCGGCTACCTGGTCTGCTGCCAACATGCGCTGCGCGACATGCTGGCCCGCGGCGCGGCCGGCAGCCTGATCAACATCGGCTCCAACGGCGGCATCAGCGCCCTCGGCCGCGGCGCGCTGATCTACGGTTGCAGCAAGGCCGCGGTGCATCAACTGACCCGCGAGCTGGCGGTGGAATACGCCGCCAGCGGCATCCGCTGCAACGCCCTGCTGCCGGCGCAGACCCTGACCCCGGGCCTGGCCGGGCATCTGGAAAACCCGGTCTTCCGCGACCAGGTGCTGCCGCGCATCCTGGGCGGCCTGCCGCAGGGCCGCCTGCTCCAGCCGCAGGACTATGTTGGCCCGGCGATCTTTCTCGCCTCGGCGGCGGCGGCGGCGGTGAATGGCGTGCTGCTGCCGGTGGACGGCGGCCACCTGGCCATGAACCCCGGCGGCAGCCCCGGCCCGGTGCGCGGCGCGCGCGCAACGAACGCACCGTGAAACTGGTGCGCTTCGGCCCGCCCGGCGCCGAGCGGCCCGGCCGCATCGACGCCGCCGGCCGGCTGCGCGATCTCTCCCTCTACCTGCCGGAGATTTCCGGCGAACAGCTCGATCCGGCCCTGCTCAGGGCGGTCGCCGCCATCGACTGCGAACGCCTGCCGCCGGCGCCGGCCGATGCACGCCTCGGCCCCTGCATCGCCCGCCCCGGCAAGATCGTCTGCATCGGCCTCAACTATCGCAGCCTGGCCGTTGCAGCCGGAATGCCGCTGCCGAGCGAGCCGGTTATCTTCCTCAAGGCCACCAGCGCCCTCTGCGGCGCAAACGATCCGCTGCTGCTCCCGGCCGCCGCCCGGCAGGTGGATTGGGAAGTGGAACTGGCCCTGGTGATCGGCCGCGGCGGGCGCAACATCGCCGTTGCCGAGGCACTGGACCATGTGGCCGGCTATGCGGTGTTCAACGACCTGTCCGAACGCGCCTGGCAGTTCGGCGCCGGCGGCCTCCATGGCGGCGGCCACAACGGCGGGCAGTGGGACAAGGGCAAGAACCACGACGGCTTCGCCCCCCTCGGCCCCTGGCTGGTGACCGCCGACGAGATCGCCGATCCGCAGCAACTCGATCTCTGGCTCGAGGTGGACGGCCGGCGCATGCAGGCGGCGAACACCGGCGACATGCTGTTTTCCATACCCCAGCTGATCGCCGAGATCAGCCGCTACATGCGCCTCGAAGCCGGCGACATCATCGCCACCGGCACGCCCCCCGGCTCGGCGTTTCTGCACGGGCCGGCGGCACGCTACCTGCGTCCGGGGCAAGTGCTGCGCGCCGGCATCGCCGGCCTCGGTGAACAATGCCGCAAGGTGGTCGCCGACCACGAAACCACGAACCCGGAGTAAGCCATGCCCTATGCCCGCATCGAAATTCCCAGCGATTGGTCGATGTGCCCGCGCGCCAACCTGCTGCACGCCGTCGACGCTGCCCTGGTCGCCACGCTCGGGGTGCCGCCGGGCGATGCCTTCCTGCGCCTGTTCGAATACCGGCGCGACGATGTCCTGATTCCAGCCCGCCACGGGCCGCATTTCGTCTTTGTCGAGATACAGTTGTTTCCCGGTCGCCAACTTGACACCAAGCGCAGCCTGTATCGCGGCCTGACGGATCGACTGCAGGCGCTCGGCATTCCCGGCAGCGACATCAGCATCGCCTTGATCGAGATTGCGCTGGAGAATTGGGGACTGCAAGGCGGTCGTCCCGGGTCGGAAATCGATCATGGATTTGTCATCGAGCGCTGACGGCCCGC
>CAZYTN010000022.1:5596-18851 GCA_964650115.1 uncultured Sulfuritalea sp. | reverse complement strand
GCCTGGGACGCTGGGCTGATTTGAGTCATCGGTCAGAGTGTGCCGTGTCCGTTGCGCTCACGCAAGCATGGCAAGCGCATGGGCAGCGGGGTAGCGGCAGGGGGTCCTTGCGCCCCGGGGCCGCCGTTGCTGTAGACTGTATGAAAACACAGTTATCCTCCCAGCCATGTCCTCCCTGCCGCCCTACGCCGAGCTCCATTGCCTGTCCAACTTCAGCTTCCTGCGCGGCGCCTCGCACGCCGGGGAACTGGTGGCACGGGCGCTGCGGCTGGGCTATGCGGCGCTGGCGATCAGCGACGAATGCAGCTTCGCCGGCAGCGTGCGCGCCCACCTGGCGGCGCGCGACACCGGGCTGCAACTGATCCACGGCACCGAACTGCAACTGGCCTGCGGCATGAAGCTGGTGCTGCTGGCGCAGAACCGTGCCGGTTACGGCAACCTCTCGGCGCTGGTGACGCTGGGCCGCCGCCGCGCGGAAAAGGGCCGCTACCACTTGACGCGCCATGATCTGGCCGGCTGGGACGGCGGCGGTGTGCCGGATTGCCTGGCGCTGTGGGTTCCCGCGCCGGCCACAGGAGTCGGCGCTGGCGGGACGGCGACCTGGGATGCCGATGCGCGCTGGCTGGCCGAGCACTTCGCCGGCCGCGCCTGGATCGCCTTCGAGCGCCACCTGCGGCCAGACGACCCCGAGCGCCTGGCGCGGCTGCGCGAACTGGCCGCCGCCACGCATCTGCCGCTGGTCGCCGCCGGCGACGTGCATATGCATGCGCGCTCGCGGCGGCCCTTGCAGGACGTGCTGACCGCCCTGCGCGGGAACACCACGGTGGCGGCAGCCGGCGCCGCGCTGTTCCCGAATGGCGAGCGCCACCTGCGTTCGCGCCTGGCGCTGGCGCGTTTGTATCCGCCCGAACTGCTGGCAGAGACGCTGCAGATCGCCGCGCGCTGCAAGTTTTCACTGGACGAGCTGCGCTACGAATACCCGGAGGAAGTCGTCCCCGCCGGTGAAACGCCGGATTCCTGGCTGCGGCGGCTGACCGAAGCCGGCCTCGCGCGACGCTATCCGGCCGGCGTGCCGGACAAGGTGCGGGCGCAGGTCGAACACGAGCTGCGGCTGATCGCGGAGATGGCCTACGCGCCCTATTTCCTCACCGTGCACGACATCGTCGACTGGGCACGCAAGCAAGGGATACTGTGCCAGGGCCGCGGCTCGGCGGCTAACTCGGCGGTCTGCTACGCCATAGGCATCACCGAGGTCGATCCGGGGCGAGCCTCGATGCTGTTCGAGCGCTTCGTCTCGAAGGAGCGCAACGAGCCGCCCGACATCGACGTCGATTTCGAGCACCAGCGGCGCGAGGAAGTGATCCAGTACATCTACGCCAAATACGGCCGCGAGCGCGCCGCGCTGGCCGCCGCCGTGATCAGCTACCGCACCCGCAGCGCGCTGCGCGATGCCGGGCGTGCGCTGGGCTTTCCGCTGGCCGCCATCGACCGCCTGGCCGCCAACCTGGCCTGGTGGGAAAAGCGCGATGAACTGCCGCAGCGCTTTCTTGAGGTCGGGCTAGACCCGGCCGGTGCGGACGTGCAGCGCTGGCTGGCCATCGCGCAAATGCTTATCGGTTTTCCGCGCCACCTCTCGCAGCACGTCGGCGGCTTCGTCATCGCGCGCTCGCGGCTGGACCGCCTGGTGCCGGTGGAAAACGCCGCGATGCCCGAGCGCACCGTGATCCAGTGGGACAAGGACGACATCGACGCGCTGGGCTTGATGAAGGTCGACGTGCTGGCGCTGGGCATGCTCTCGGCCATTCGCCGCATGCTGGAGGCGGTGGCGCGGCGCCACGGCCGGCCCTTCGCCCTGGCCGATGTGCCGGACAAGGACGCCGCCACCTACGCCATGATCGCGCGGGCCGACACCGTCGGCGTGTTCCAGATCGAATCGCGCGCGCAGATGACCATGCTGCCGCGCCTCAAGCCCGCCTGCTTCTACGACCTCGTCATCGAAGTGGCGCTGGTGCGCCCCGGCCCGATCCAGGGCAACATGGTGCATCCCTACCTGCGGCGGCGGCAGGGGCTGGAGCCGGTCAGCTACCCTTCCGCGGCGGTGCAGGGCGTGCTCGAACGCACGCTGGGCATCCCGATTTTCCAGGAGCAGGCGATGCAGATCGCCATCGTCGCCGCCGGCTTCACGCCGGGCGAAGCGGATCAACTGCGGCGCGCCATGGCGGCGTGGAAGCGCAAGGGCGGCCTCGAACCCTTCCGCGACAGGCTGCTCGGCGGCATGCGCGAACGCGGCTACGCCGACGAGTTCGCCGAAGCGCTCTACCGGCAGATTCAGGGCTTCGGCGAGTACGGCTTTCCCGAATCGCATGCCGCGAGTTTCGCCCTGCTCGCCTATGACTCGGCCTGGCTCAAGCGCCACGAGCCGGCGGCCTTCCTGCTCGGGCTGCTCAACTCGCAGCCCATGGGTTTCTATTCCGCCTCGCAACTGGTGCAGGACGCGCGTCGCCACGGCGTCGAAGTGCGGCCGGTGGATGTCGCCGTCAGCGACTGGGAATGCACGCTGGAAGGAGAAAGCGGGGTTGGCAAACTCGCCTGCGTGCGCCTCGGCCTGCAGCAGGTGCGCGGCTTTGCCAGTGCGGCGGGCGCGCGCATCGTCGCTGCGCGCGCGGCATCACCGTTCGCCGATCTCGCCGACCTGGCGAAGCGTGCCGACCTCACCCGCGCCGACCTCGACGCGCTGGCCGCCGCCGACGCATTGGCGCAATTGGCCGGGCACCGGCGCCATGCGGTCTGGGCGGCGGCCGCCGTGCCGCTGCAGCGCGACCTGTTCGCCGGCGTCGCCGTGCGCGAAGAGGAGGTCATCTTCGCCGCGCCGCGCGAAGGCGAAGACATCGTCGCCGACTACTGCAGCCTCGGCCTCAGCCTCGGTCGCCATCCGCTGGCGCTGTTGCGTGCGCGGCTGGCGGCCAAGCGCTACCTGTCGGCCATGGACTTGCGCAAGCGCGGCAACCGGGCCGTGGTGCGCTGCGCCGGCCTCGTCACCTGCCGCCAGCGCCCGGCCACCGCCAGCGGCGTCATCTTCGTCACCCTGGAAGACGAAACCGGCTGCGCCAACGTCGTGGTGTTCAAGGATCTGGCGTCGCGCCAGCGCCGACTTTTGCTCGGCAGCCGGCTATTGGGCGTGGCCGGAACTTTGCAGGTGGAAGGCGAAGGCGAACATGCCGTGGTGCACCTGGTCGCCCAGCGCCTGTTCGACCACAGCGATTTGCTCGGCAGCCTGGTTACGGCGAGCCGAGATTTTCATTGAACGAAGGTGCCGCCCGTGCTCGAAATCACCTGTCCGGTGAAAGTGAGAGACCGGCAGCCCGGTGCCGGGGACTACCTGGCGAATACTTCGTCAGGCCGGGTGAAGGCCTTGAACTCGAGCGCATTGCCGTCGGGGTCGAGGAAGAACATCGTTGCCTGCTCGCCGGGCTTGCCGACGAAGCGCAGCGCGGGTTCCATGACAAAGCCGATGCCGGCGGCGCGCAGGCGTTCGGCAAAGGCCCAGAACCGGTCGAGCGGCAGAATCGCGCCGAAGTGCGGAATGGGCACCGCATGCCCATCGACCTGTCCCTCGCAGGCAGCGCCGGCCGGCTTGCCCAGATGCGCGGAGAGCTGGTGGCCGAAGAGTTCGAAGTCGATCCAGTGCTCGGTGCTGCGCCCTTCCGTGCAGCCCAGCTGACGGACATAGAATTCCCGTGCGCGGTCGATGTCGGAAATGGCAAAGGCGTAGTGGAAAAGCGGGGTGGCGTGTTCCATCCGAATGTCCTCCGGTACTCAGGCTGGCATGCTACTCCCCGATGCCCCATCGGAAACGCGCGATTCGCAATTGGCGGCCGCCTGTTGGCGGGCGCTCGGGAACCAAATCGTGCGATGAAGCGCTGGTCGATCCGGTCCTTCCAGCGCCAGACCCAGGCGCCGGAAAAGTTTCCCGCGGCTATTTGACCGGGCCGAAGTTTTCGTCGCAGAAGCGGTTGATTTCGTGCTCGATGCGTGGCCCGAGGGCCATGAGCAGGAAACCGAGCTTGACGTAGACCTCGACTTCCTTCTTGCCCACGTCGATGTGTCCCGCCACGCCCATGCGCTGAAAGCGCAGGGTGTTGCCTTCCCACTCGTGGTCGAGGCCGAACTCTTCGCCGAGTTCCTCGGCGATGTGCTCGGCGCCCTTGCGGGCTTTCTTCAGTGTCGTGTAGTGCGGACGGCAGACACTAATTTCGCTCATGGCAGGCTCGGGCCGGCGTCAGGCCTTGGCGTCGCGCAGTTCGCGGCGCAGGATCTTGCCGACGTTAGTCTTCGGCAGTTCGCTGCGGAAGGCGATCTGGCGCGGCACCTTGTAGCCGGTGAGGTTGGCGCGGCAATGTTCGAGGATCGAGGCTTCGGTCAGGTCCGGGTCCTTCTTGACCACGAAGATTTTGATGGCTTCCCCGGTCTTGTCATCCGGCACGCCCACCGCCGCCGACTCCAGCACGCCCGGATGCATGGCGAGCACGTCTTCGATTTCGTTCGGGTAGACGTTGAAGCCGGAGACCAGGATCATGTCCTTCTTGCGGTCGACGATCTTGACGTAGCCCCTGCTGTCCATCACGGCGACATCGCCGGTGCGCAGGAAGCCGTCGGCCATGATGACCTTGGCGGTTTCGTCGGGGCGGTTCCAGTAGCCTTTCATCACCTGCGGACCGCGGATGCACAGTTCGCCGGGTTCGCCAAGGGCCAGATCCTTGCCGTCGTCGTCGCGAATGGCGACTTCGGTCGAGGAGATCGGCAGGCCGATGCAGCCGTTGTATTCGGGCATGTCGAGGGGATTCATGGTGGCCGCCGGCGAGGTTTCGGTCAGGCCGTAGGCTTCGATCAGGGTCACGCCGGTAATCTGTTTCCAGCGCTCGGCCACGGCACGCTGTACGGCCATGCCGCCGCCCAGGGTCAATTGCAGTTTGCTCAAGTCGATTTTGGCGAAGTTCGGGTTGTTGATCATGGCATTGAACAGCGTATTGACCCCGGTGATCGTGGTGAACGGATATTTGCCGATCTCCTTGATGAAGCCCGGAATGTCGCGCGGGTTGGTGATCAGCAGGTTCGTCGCGCCGATCTTGAAGAAGGTCAGGCAGTTCGCCGTCAGCGCAAAGATGTGATACAGGGGCAGCGCCGTGACGATGATTTCGTCATCGCGCACGGTGTTGGCGATCCAGGCATGGGCCTGCTGCAGATTGGCGATGATGTTGCGGTGGGTCAGCATCGCGCCTTTCGACACGCCCGTGGTGCCGCCGGTGTATTGCAGGAAGGCGATGTCGTCGTGGCCGACCTCGACCGGTCGCAGCGGATGGCGGCCGCCCTCGATCAGCGCATCGCGCAGTTCGATGGCATGCGGCAGATTCCAGGCCGGCACCATCTTCTTGACGTGCTTGACCACCAGGTTGACGATCATGCGCTTGGGAAAGTCCAGCATGTCGCCCAGTTGCGTGACCAGCACATGCTTGACCGGCGTGCGGGCGATGACCTTGTCCAGCACGCTGGCGAAGTTCTCGACGATGACGATCGCCTCGGCGCCGGAATCCTTGAGCTGGTGCTCGAGTTCGCGTTCGGTGTACAGCGGGTTGCAGTTCACCACCGTGTAGCCGGCGCGTAGCGCGCCATACAGGCAGACCGGATATTGCAGCAGGTTGGGCATCATCAGGGCGATGCGAGCGCCTTTGGGCAGTTTCAACACCGACTGGCAATAGGCGCCGAAGGCGGCCGAGAGCTTGTCCAGTTCGGCGTAGGTGAGCGCCTTGTCCATGTTGATGTAGGCCTTGCGCGGCCCGTACTGCTTGACGCTTTTGACAAAAAGGTCGCCGATCGAGCTGAACTCGTTCAGATCGATTTCAGCCGGTACGCCTGCCTGATAGCTCTTGAGCCAGATCTTTTCCATATCCTGTCCTCCCGAAGTTTTTTACATTCTAATCACAATGCGAACTGGAATTTTGGCCCGGATCAGCCTGCAGTTCTCGGCACAGCCAATTCCGCAGTTGTTCATACACCTTGGCGTCATCGAGCAGATCCATGTGATTCATGCCGTAGCCGACCCACTGTTGCGAGGCGGGAAAATTCAGGCCGCGACTGCCGTCCGTTTGCCGGCCGAGTGCGCTCTGCAAAGGCACCAGGCCATCGCCGAGCGGTGGTTTGGCCGGATCGCCGCCCGCCTTTGAGATGGTAGCGCCGATGGCAAAGCATTGCACCCCCTGCGGCAGAGGCAATGTGTCCTTTTTCGATTTGGCGTGGGCAAAGCGGTCGCCGTGTTGCCAGTCCTCGTCGCGGATGCTGCCGTGGCGCAGATCGGTAATTCCCGCACTGCGAATCTTCGCCAGGCGGCCCAGCGCGGCGGTGTAGGGGCTGAGTTCGAGAATGACATTGACCCAGTTGCCGCCGCGTTCCAGGGGCGCGCCATGGTGGGGGGTGCCGAGAAAGACCATCTGCCGCAGATGTTTCAGCCAGGTATGCCCGTCGAGTTGGCCGTAGTGGCAGGCGCTGCGCGCCAGCAGACCGCCCATGCTGTGGCCGATGATCACCAGCGTCTCCACCGGGACCGGCCAGACCTGCAGCAGGATATCGAGCATCTCGGCCAGGGCGCGGCCATTCGTCGAAACATGCTGGCCGCTGTTGTAGTGCAGATAGAGCGGCGTGTAGCCGGCCGCGCTCGCCAGCGCCGCGCCATGGTCGTGCCCGTTGCGTCGCCACTGCAGATCGTTCATGCACAGGCCGTGCACCAGCAGCAGGATCCTGCCGCCGGGTTGCGGAATGCTGGCGGCCAGATTCTGCGCCGTCAGTAGCAGCGGCTGTCCACTGCGACGCAGTTGCATTGGTATGGCCAAAGGATTGGCACTGGCGGCGAGGTGATCGCCCAGCACGCCATTGAGCGCGGCCATTACCGCTTCGCGCCTGTCCGCTGATGCGGCCGGTTCCTGTTCGAGAAGAGGAATCAGCTGACCCAGCAGTGCATCGATGCCGTTGCCGACCAGCCGTGTCGTGTCCTGTATGGTTCGATAGATCAGCCCGGTGATGCCGCGGGTCGGCTCCTGGGTGTACTGGCCAAGCGGTCCGCGGGTTCGTGCGATGTTGTGATGCATGGATTCGACCAGCCGGGTCAGCCCGAGGGTGGCGTCGATGGCCAGGCGGCTGCAGCCGCGAATGTCGGCGGGGCGGATATGGGTTTTATTGCTCATGACCGGGTCACCGCTGCGGGCAGGTGAAGATTCTTGTCCGGCCATCGTTAGAATGCTGCGTGTTTCATCCAACGATTATCCCATGGACCCTGACGAGCAACGGCTGGCACTTTCGGTGACGGCGCTGGCGCTTGGCCTGACGGACCGGCGGCCGAAAGTCGGCGCTGGCGACACGGCGGCAGCATGAAGCGACTGTGCCTGTCGGCACTCTGCGCACTGTCCTGCCTGCCGGCGCGCGGCGAATTAGTCGTTACCGACGTCAGCGGCGCCAGCATCCGGCTGGCTGCGCCGGCCAAGCGCATCGTCAGCCTGGCGCCGCACATCACGGAACTGCTGTTCGCCGCCGGCGCGGGAGAGCGGGTGGTCGGCACCGTGGATTACAGCGACTATCCGCCGGCGGCCAAGGTCCTGCCCAAGGTGGGTGGCCATTCCCTCGATCTGGAGGCCGTCGTCGCCCTCAAGCCCGATCTGGTCATGGGCTGGCAAAGCGGCAACGCGGCGGCATCGGTCGCCCGCCTGCGTGCGCTGGGTTTGACCGTGCACCTGTCAGAGCCCAATCGCATCGAGGACATTGCCGGCGAACTGGAACGCGCCGGCCTGCTGGCCGGTACCGAGGCCACGGCCAATGCCGTGGCGAAGGCGTTTCGCGAGCGCTATGCGGCGCTGACCGCCCGCTACAGCCGGCGGCCACCGGTAGCCGTCTTCTACCAGATATGGAAGCAACCCCTGATGACCGTGAATGGCAAGCAAATCATCAGCGATGCCATACGCCTTTGCGGCGGGCGCAATGTATTCGCGCAACTGCCGATCCTGGCGCCGACCGTAACGCTCGAGGCGGTCATTGTCGTCAATCCGGAGGTGATCGTCGCCAGCGGCATGGGCGAATCGCGGCCCGAATGGCTGGACGACTGGAGGCGCTGGAAGACGCTGGACGCGGTGGCCAGGGACAACCTGTACTTCGTCCCCCCCGATCTGCTGCAGCGCCACACGCCGCGCATTCTCGACGGCGCCGAGAAGCTCTGCACGCATCTCGAAACTGCGCGCAGGAAACGCGGAAAATAGACCCGGTCGCCGCGACCTGCGCGTTCGAATGTCCTAGGGGTGATTGACCTTCATCACTTCGGCCAGTGAAATATGCGGCCGATGAATGTAAAAGCCCTGCGCAAGGTCGATGCCCTGGGCAACGACCTGATCGAGCACCGCGCGGTCTTCGACATACTCGGCCACGGTGCGGATGCCGAGATCCTTGCTCAGCGTCACAATGCTGCGCACCAGCGCCCGGTCCTTTTCGCTGTTCTTCATGCCGAGAATGAAATCGCCTTCGATCTTGAGGAAGTCGATGGGGAAACGCTTTACATAGTGAAATGAGGAGAAGCCCGAGCCGAAGTCGTCGATCGCCAGCTTGAATCCCTCATTGCGCAGGGTGCCGATGAAGCGCTCCAGCAGCACCATGTTCTTGATCGTTTCGCGCTCGGTGATCTCGAACACCAGGCGGGTCGGATCGATTTTGAAGCGACTGGCGATGCGCCGGGTCTGCTGGACGAAATCGTTGAGCACCAGAGCGCGCGGCGACATGTTGATGAACAGGTAGCCGTTGTAGCCGGTCTCTTCCACGGCTTCGAGGGTCTTTTCCAGCTGGATGAAATCCAGCTTGTGCATCACGCCCATCTTCTCGGCGATCGCAACATACTCCTCGGCGATGATGTAGCTGCCATCTTCCATGCGGATGCGCGAGAGGACTTCGATCGCCTCCACTTGTCCGCTGGCGACATTGATGATCGGCTGATAGAAGGGCACCACGCTGCGCTTCTCGACCGAACTCAGGATCAGCATGCTCTTCTCGCCAAGCGTGCGGAAGACGTCGATCACGTCCTGGGCATCGGGCACTACCACGCGATTCTTGCCCTCGGCCTTGGCTCGGTACATCATGTTGTCGGCGAACAGGAACAGGTCTTTCATCGCCTGGGCGTGGTCGGGATAAGTGGCCATGCCAATCGACACCGATCCGCTGACGACAGCGCCGTCCGGTACGGCCATGCTTACCGTCCCTACCGATTCGATGATCCGCCGCGCCACTGCCTCGGCCGCCACCAGATCGGTTTCCGGCAGGATCGCAACGAACTCATCGCCACCATAGCGCGACAGCAGGTCGTCGTCGCGAATCGCCGTCTTGATGCCGCCGACCACCAGCTGCAGCATCGAATCGCCGATGCCGTGGCCGTAGGAATCGTTGATCGACTTGAAATTGTCGGCGTCGATCACCAGCAGCGTGAACTTGTTGCCGTGGCGCGACGAGCGCAGCACCTCGTTCTCGATCAGTTCCCAGAACACGCGCTGGTTGTAGAGATTGGTCAGTGGATCGCGCGTCGCGTAGTACTCGAGGTCCTTGGTGTACTTGTCGATGGCCTTGACCGAGCCGACCACGTTGAGCAGCGTGGTGAGTATGCTTTCGACCACCAGCAGCCGCATCGGGTCGGTTTCGTACTGGGGCTGCATGCCGATGCCGACGATACCGCCGATCTTGGGGGCATCGACCATCAGCGACTTGATCTGCACGTCAATATCCGCCTCGCGCAGTTCCGCGATGGTCCCCGCCATGTCGGCAATGTTGTGCCGGATGCGGATCGACAGACCGGCCTCGAAATGTTCGGTACGCTTCAGGATCTGCTGCACGCAGTTCTCGAATACCTGCTTGGTGGAATCGGACGGACGGGCGCGCCAGAAAATTTCCAGGTCGTAGGCCTCGTCGCTGATCTTGAACACCGAGAACATTACATAGGCCGGCACCACGCTGTCGATGTCGAGGATCAGGCGGCTGACATAGGCGCGCCAGTCCTTGATCACCTCGGTGGTCAGGATGAATTTTTCGAGCAGGCGAATCTCGAATTCGAGCATGTCCTTGTCGACGGCGATGGTGCGGATGCGCTCGGTCAGTTGCCTGACTTCGCTGGCCACGGAATTGAACTCGGAAAAACCCAGATTGATCTGCCGGGCCTCGAGCGCGCGCAGATCGGATATCCGGTTAACCGCCCTGATGTCGGTGGCCAGCTTGTCTATGGAACCTTCCAGGCGGCTCCTGATGTAGAAGACCATCAAAAAGGTGACGATCAGCACCACCGGGATGACGGGCGCGAAAGCATAGGTGAAGCGCACCTTGTGCGATTCGATGGCCGCGGCAACATCCTGCTGGACATCGATGACGCCGAGGACATCGCCCACGCCGGCGTTGACATGACACTTGAGGCAGATGTCCCGTGCCGTCAGGGGATAGACCACGCGGATCATGGTGCCCGCGTCCAGGCGCAGGCGCTTGCCGTCGCCGAACGCGCGCTGGATCGCATCATCCGGCACCTTCTGTGCAATCTCGCCGAACAGCTGGCTGACCATGGGTCCGCGGTAGATGTCGATCTGTCGCTGACTGTGATCGACCGATTTTTTGATCGCGCCCAGAAAGCCTTCCAGCTGCCCGCGATTCCAGCCGGTGCTCATCAACTCGAACATGGCGTTGAAGGTCAGCTCGGCAAACTCGGTGGCGTCCTCCACGGAATCGTCGCGCACCGAACGCTCGTAGATGATTGAGACGACGAACAGCGTGGTGGCAAAGATCGCGATGGAAAAGATCACGCCGGCGGTGAGCAGAAGCCCCCGGATGCTGCGCACGGGATTCATCGTTTTTCGGGAAAAGCGATCAGGAAAAGCATCGTGCGATTGTACTCATGGTGGCATCAGTGCGCGGTTGGCTTGCGACTTTTCGTGTGCTGCGCTTTCCGTCCGCGAAACGCCATGGCCATTTCGAATGCGGCGCGGGTGAGGGTCAGCACTTCGGCAAATTCCTCGTCGCTCAGGCTGCGAGCTTCGTCGTCACCACGATAGATATTGGCGAACTCGCTTGCCGTGTGGAGGGTCTTGGCGGCACCCACGGTGGCAGCGCCCATGTCGGGTACTCTGCCGGCCATGGTGCGCATCTTGTCCACCAGGCCTGACTCGCTTGGCTCAGGTGCGGCCGGCTGCAACACCCGTTTTACCGGTGGG
The DNA here is from genome assembly GCA_964650115.1 of uncultured Sulfuritalea sp. Lineage (GTDB taxonomy): Bacteria > Pseudomonadota > Gammaproteobacteria > Burkholderiales > Rhodocyclaceae > Sulfuritalea. Next base: position 7,584 of record CAZYTN010000022.1, on the reverse strand, counting down.
CGTTTCCTTGCGGGCGTCTTGCGCTTGGGCTTGGGAACTGCGGGGCCGACCATGTGTTTTCCTGTTGCCGGGCAGCGCGTCCCGGATTATTTTCCCTGGATTCTTTGGCGCGATTCGTGGCGCTCCTGCGCTTCCAGCGAATACACGGTGGTCGGCCGCGCCAGCAGGCGGCGCAGGCCGATTGGTTCGCCCGTGTCTTCGCAGAAGCCGTAGCGGCCGTCGTCGATGCGCTTCAAGGCTGCGTCGACCCGCGGCAGCATCTTGCGCTCGCGGTCACGGATGCGCAGTTCGATGGAGTTTTCTTCTTCGATGGTGGCGCGGTCATTTGGATCCGCTTCGGCTTCGCCGTCGCGCAGGTGGTCGATGGTCATGGTGGCGTTGTCGAGCAGATCCTGGCGCTGCTTGCTCAGCAGATCACGGAAGAAGCGGAGCTGTGCAGCATTCATGTAGGAACTGCCGGGCATGGCCAGCAGGGCCTTTTCGCTGAGTGGTTTGGCTGTGTTGGGCATCGCTTGTTTCCCTGTGAGTCTGTTCCTTGGCCGGTGGCCGATACTCGCTACTCTATCGAAAGACGAGGCGGACGTCAGGGGAATTTGTCAATCGCGGGGTCGGTACCGAAAATCGCAGCTTTCGCCGGCCGTCATTGGCAAGACCGGGATCGATGCCGGGGCCATTTCCACACCTCGCCCGTGCAGTAGGCGGTCCGGCGCTTGCGGCTTGGCGGAACCCTCTCAGCGGGGGACGAACCAGCGGTGCCCATCGGCGCAAAGTTCACGCAGGGGATGGCCGTAGAGTCGCGTCAGGTTGGTCGCGTCGATCACTTCGCCGGCCGGCCCCGCCAGCCATTCGCCGTTGCCGAACAGCAGCAGGGCCTGGCGGCAGTAGCGGGCAGCGAAACCGGGGTCGTGCAACACGGCGACGATGGCGGCGCCCTTGCTTGCGCGACGCGCGAACATTTCCATTACCGCAACCTGGTGCGACAGATCGAGGTGGGTCAGCGGCTCGTCGAGCAGGAATATCTTCGGCTCCTGGGCCAGCAACTGGGCCACGGCCAGGCGCTGGCGCTCGCCGCCTGACAGCGTTTGTACTTCGCGCTCGGCGAAGCCGCCCAGATCGAGCTCGTTCAGCGCGGCTTCGGCGATGCGACGGTCACCGGCCGATTCCCAATCCCAGCGCCCCAAGTGGGGATGGCGACCGACCAGGACGGTCTCCATGACAGTGGAGGCAAAGGGATCGAACTGGTGCTGCGACAGATAACCGCGAACGCGGGCCATTGCCCGCAGACCCTCACCCGGACGGACGTAGGGCAAGGCCAGGCCGGCGATGCTCAGATCACCGCCTTGCTGCGCCCTGAACCCGGCCAGAGCGGTGAGCAGGGTTGATTTGCCGACGCCGTTGCGCCCGAGAATGGCCCATGACTCACCGGCGTCGACGCGCCAATTCAGGTTGCGGCAGACCTGATGGCCGCCGATTTCGATCTCCAGCTGACTGGCTTCCAGCAAAGGCTTATTCATGGCGGGCTCATTGGTGCTCGTTCGGCTGGCGCCCGAGCAGGAACAGAAACACCGGCACGCCGAGCAGCGCGGTCAGCACGCCCACGGGCAACTGCTGCGGGGCGATCACGGTGCGCGCCAGCGTGTCGGCCAGCACCAGCAGGCTGCCGCCGAAGAGTGCGGATGCCGGCAACAGCAGACGCTGGTCGTTGCCCCATCCCAGCCGGATCATCGCCAGCCGGACCAGGTGGGGTACCACGAGGCCGATGAAGCCGATGCTCCCCGCCGTGGTTACCGCGACGGCGGTGAGCAGCGACGCCAGTAAATAGATCCCGAGCTTGACCCGGTTGACCGATACGCCAAGTGCCTGGGCGAGCGTGTCGCCGCGCGACAGCAGATTCAGCTCGCGGGTAAAAGGCAGCATGACAAGCAGTCCCAGTGCCAGCACGGCCAGGGCCGGCCAGGGGCTGATGGAATGTCCCAGATCGCCCATGA
>CAZYTN010000022.1:0-5496 GCA_964650115.1 uncultured Sulfuritalea sp. | reverse complement strand
GCAATGGACATGATCAGCGCCACCACCGCGCCGCAGCCGGACGCCACGATGACCCCGGTAAGCAGCAGGCGGGTGCGGGTCCAGCTGCTGTCGCCGTGGGCCAGACCGAATACCAACAGCATCGCGGCGAAGGCGCCGGCGAAGGCAAACAGGTTGATGAAGGCCAGCGCCAGACCGGCGAGCATCGCCGACAGCGCGCCGACCGCCGCCCCGCCCGAAATGCCCAGCACGTAGGGATCGGCCAGCGGATTCCGCAACAGCACCTGCATCAGCGCGCCGGCCAGCGCCAGCAGGCCGCCGCAGGCAAACGCCGCCAGCGCGCGGGGCAGGCGCAGGCCGCGGATGATCTCGACCGCGAGGCCGTCGGTGCTGCCGGTGATGGCAGCAAGGATATCCGCGACGGAAACCGTCATGCTGCCCGCCGCCAGCGCCACGCACAGGCTCAGCAATGCCAGCCCGGCCAGGGCGGCAAGGACAAGCAGGGCGCGGCGGCGGGTTGGCATGAGGGGCTAAAAGTCGAAGCGTCCGGAAACGAAGAAGCTGCGACGATCGGTTGGGTAGTAATAAGTATCGTTGTAGAAGGGAGAGTATCCGGCGACAGGCGAATACTTTTTGTCCAGCGCGTTGAGGAGCCTGGCCGTGATTTTCCATGGCTTGAGGTTCCACGCGGCTTGCAGGTCGAGCGTCGTGTAGCTGGATAGCATCCCCTGGGTATTGGTGAAGTCGCCGCCGTAACGACGCTCACCGACGTAGCGGGCTGCTGCGGAGTAGCTGCCGCTGCGGCCGGTATTCCATGTCAATTGAGCGCTGGCCAAGTCTTGCGGTACGAGGGGGATGGCATTTCCGGAGTAAACGCCCTCGCGGAATGTGGCGTCGGTATAGGCATAGGAGAGCCGGGCTTGCAGGCTTTCGGCAATCTTCCAGTCGGCTTCCAGTTCGGCTCCGTTGCGGCGCGTCTCCGGGAAGTTGGTATTGGCGCCCAAGGCGTCGTCGTAACCGATTTCGTCGGTCAGATCCAGTTGGTAAGCAGAGGCGCGGATGGTTGCCGCGCCGACTGCGATGCTGCCGCCGATTTCGTTGGTTCTGCCGTGTTGTGGCTTGAGATTTCCAGCAAACACCGGTACGAAGAGAATCGGATCGAAGCCGAAGAGTTCATCGACGTTGGGAAAGCGGAAGCTGGTGCCGGTTTTTCCATAAACGCGCCAGTCGTCCCTGGCATAGGTCAGACCAAGATCGTAGGCGGTTTTCGTGCGGGTGGCCTGGCCTGAAACGGCCGGGCTGAAAAACGGCGCATAGGCATCCTGCCGGGCTGTCTGCTTCATGCGCTGGCTGCGGCCGCCCAGGGTGAGGCTCAGGTTAGGCGTAAATTTCGTGATGTTCTGCAGGTAGAAGGCGGAGCTTTCCTGCGAGGCGTGCTGGTTGGCAAACCCGGTGTTGTCAGCCGTGACCTCGCTGTCGTAGTAGTCGAAGCCGACCACGGTTTCGCTGGGCAGGGAGCCAAGGTCGTGACGCCAGCGCAGGCGCGGCGTGAAGGACGTGGTATCGCGGCTACGGTCGCTGGCCGACTCGCCGAAAGCGGAAAAGTACTTCGCATCGAGTTCCTGGTGATCCTGCGCCAGCTCTGCCTCGACGGTGAGGCGATCGTTGAGGCGGTAGGAAACGCCGGGACGCACGCGGTAGCCGTTGCGGTCTTCCCTGTTGAGCGGGTTTCGCGTGCTGGTCGGGTCGTTGCGATAGGCGGTGCTGAAAATGGCCCCTGGCTGCCCGGCGGATTCCTTGTAGACGGCAAAGTCGGCGAAGACTTCGCCACGATCCAGCAGAGCGCCGGCACGCCCGCTGGCGGTTTGTTGATCCTGCTGGCCGTTGTCGCGATAGCCGTTGGCGTCGGCATAGTTCGCGAATAGGTTGAAGTAGGCTTGGTCGTTGCCATTGGCCAGCTGGACGTCGGCGCCCCTGTAGCCATAACTGCCCAGCGTGGCAGTCACGGCGGCCCTGGAGCGGCCCGACTTGTCGGTGATGATGTTGATGACCCCGCCCGTCGCGCCGTCGCCGTAGAGTACGGCTCCCGAGCCGCGGATGATCTCGATTCGCTCCACGCTTTCCAGCGGAATGGATGACCAGATGATGGCGCCCAGGTCGACCGGATTGAGGCGCAGGCCGTCGACCAGAATCAGCGTATTGCTGGTGGCCGTGGCGCCGAAGCCGCGGATGTCGACGGTGGCGTCCCTGCCCATTGCGCCGCCAAGCTGGCGAACGTCCACGCCGGCCCGGGTGCCGAGCACGTCGGGCAGGTTCTGTGCGGGCGTATTGCGGATGTCCTGACGGGTAATCACGCTGATGTTGGCAGCCACGCCAGGGTCGACTTCGTTGAAGCGGGTAGCGGTGACGACGACGGCTGCGAGATCATCGGCGGCGATGGAAAGGCAAGGGGAAACAAGGATTGCCGCGCAGGCGGCGATGGCGAAACGACGAACCATGAAAGAAACTCCCGAAACTCCGGCGAGCGTCCCCGCAGCCGGTAGGTGGCAATTGAATGTCTGGGAGGTGAGGGTGATGAACGGGGTTGGCACAAACCCCCGGCACGCCGCAACCCCGCAACGCATTCGCTGGTTTGTCCCTGGCCGGTCTCCGGGCTTGGAAGTCTTGGTTCATCGCCTTCCCGGGTTGAACCCAGTGGCATCTTGATGAACCCGCACTTCCTTACCGTTGCGGGGGCAGCGCCGGAATTGACTGGTCAGGTCTCACCGGCTTCCCGTTTCACCCGGCATCGAAACCATGCGCGGGCACCACGAACAGAGTGGAGTATAGCAAATGCGTCGCCGTCCGCAGGAGCGCCTGCGGTGTGACGAAGGTTCACTGGCTTTGTTCGGGTATCGACGGATTCCCCCGGCGTATGCACAGGTATCGATTCCAAACTTGATGTGTGTCAAGGAGCGCCGCACCTCCGGCGCGCATTCTGACGACCATTGCAATAATATGGTCTTAATTGCTGGCGCAGTAAGGGATTACTCAGGGATCACTCAAAAGGAGAGAAGGATGAAACGGAAGTTACTCGGATTGTTTGCTGTTTCTGCCATTGCCGGTGCCATGGGCAGTGTTTTCGCACAAGAGGCTGCACCGACGCTGACCGCGGCCGAAAAGGAAGCGGCCAAGAAGATCTACTTCGAGCGTTGCGCGGGCTGCCACGGTGTGCTGCGCAAGGGTGCGACGGGCAAGAACCTCGAGCCGCACTGGACCAAGACCGACAAGGCTGGCGTGAAGACCGAAGGCGGCACGGTCAAACTCGGCCAGAATCGTCTGGAAAAGATCATCGGCTACGGCACCGACGGCGGCATGGTGAACTTCGACGACATCCTGACCAAGGACGAAATCGCCCTGATGGCCAAATACATCCAGAACACCCCGGATGTGCCGCCCGAGTACAGCTTCAAGGACACCATGGATTCATGGAAGGTCATCGTGCCGGTCAAGGATCGCCCGACCAAGCAGATGAACAAGTACAACCTGAAGAACATGTTCTCGGTGACGCTGCGCGACACCGGCGAAGTGGCCCTGATCGATGGCGACACCAAGGAAATCCGCAGCATCGTCAAGACCGGCTACGCGGTGCATATTTCGCGCCTGTCGAAGTCGGGCCGCTATGTCTACGTCATCGGCCGCGACGGCCGCCTCTCGCTGATCGACCTCTGGATGGAGAAGCCCTCGGTCGTCGCCGAACTCAAGATCGGCTTCGACGCACGCTCGGTGGATACCTCGAAGTTCAAGGGCTACGACGACAAGTACGCCATCGCCGGTTCCTACTGGCCGCCCCAGTACGTGATCATGGACGGCGACACGCTGAAGCCGCTCAAGGTCGTCAGCACCCGCGGCATGACGGTGGACGGCGAATACCACCCCGAGCCGCGCGTGGCCTCGATCGTCTCTTCCGAGATCAAGCCCGAGTGGGTGGTGAATATCAAGGAAACCGGCCAGATCCTGCTGGTGGATTATTCCGACATCAAGAACCTGAAGACCACCACCATCGCCTCCGCCAAGTTCCTCCACGACGGCGGCTGGGACGCCTCCAAGCGCTACTTCCTGGTCGCGGCCAACGCCTCGAACAAGATCGCCGCGGTGGACACCAAGCTTGGCAAGCTGGCGGCGCTGATCGACACCGCGAAGATTCCGCATCCCGGTCGCGGCGCCAACTTCTCGCATCCGAAGTTCGGGCCGGTCTGGGCCACGGGCCATCTGGGCGCCGATGTGGTGACCCTGATCAGCACGCCGTCGGACGACAAGAAGAACGCCAAGTTCAAAGAGTTCAACTGGAAGGTGGTGCAGGAAGTCAAGCACGTACCGGGCAACCTGTTCGTCAAGACCCATCCGAAGTCGAAGCATCTCTGGGCCGACGCGCCGCAGAATCCCGACAAGGAACTCGCCGAGTCCGTCGCGGTGTGGGACATGGCCGACCTGTCGAAGCCGAAGAAGATCATCAACGTCGCCAAGGACTCCGGCCTGCCGGTGACCAAGGCAACCCGCCGCGCCGTGCATCCCGAGTACAGCGCGGATGGCGGCGAAGTGTGGATCTCGCTGTGGGGCGGCAAGACCGACCAGTCGGCGATCGTCGTGTATGACGACAAGACATTGGCCATGAAGAAGGTGATCACCGATCCGAAGATGATCACGCCGACCGGCAAGTTCAACGTCTACAACACGCAGCACGACATTTATTGATCAGAAACTGAACGAAAATTGATCGGCAGCAAGGATAAAGGGGCGCAAGCCCCTTTATCATGTACGTGTTTTGAATTTACCGATCGGATAGGGGAAAGCGTCATGGCAGAAAAGGAATTGTCCGGGTTTATGGCGATGCTGAGGCGGCCGAGCGCAAAGTACTCGTTGCTCAGTCTGCTGGTGGTTGGTTTCTTCGCCGGAATCTTTTTCTGGGGTGGCTTCAACACCGGAATGGAAGCCACCAATACGCTCGAGTTCTGCATTGGTTGCCACGAGATGCGCGACAACGTCTACGTGGAATACAAGAAGACCATCCATTATTCCAATCGCACCGGCGTGCGCGCCGTCTGCTCCGATTGCCATGTGCCGAAGGACTGGACGCACAAAATGATCCGCAAGATCCAGGCGAGCAAGGAAGTCTGGGGCAAGATCACCGGCGTCATCGATACGCCGGAAAAGTTCGAGGCTCACAGGTTGCAGATGGCAGAGAACGAGTGGGCGCGAATGAAAGCCAGCGATTCGCGCGAATGCCGCAACTGCCACACCTTCGATGCCATGGATACCGAGAAACAGAAGCTGCGCGGGGCAAAGATGCACAAGATCGGTCAGGAGGAAAAGAAGACCTGCATCGACTGCCACAAGGGTATCGCCCACAAGAAACCCAAGGGCATGAAGGACGATGACGAGTGACAAGCTGCGGTATCATCAAATATTTCACCTACTGTTCGAAAGGGTATTCAAAATGAAAAGAACCATGGTTTCGTCCTTCGTCACAGGCGCACT
>CAZYTN010000021.1:0-19109 GCA_964650115.1 uncultured Sulfuritalea sp. | reverse complement strand
GACGACCGGACAGATGGCGTGCTACAGAACCGGACAACTCATTAACTCCCAACACATATACCCCTAAGCCCTTTGACGACGCAGACCCGAGCGCCTATAATTCGCGGCCTTTCTGGCTAGGTAGCTCAGTTGGTAGAGCAACGGACTGAAAATCCGTGTGTCGGCAGTTCGATTCTGCCCCTGGCCACCAGAATCAAAGCAAGGCCCCGCAGGTTTTACGACTTGCGGGGCCTTGTCTTTTTTGGAATTGCTGCGTAGCACACTTGGACTCGGAGAGGTGGCCCCGTTCCTTAGGACAGAATTTGCCGGTTTCTTAAGTGAACCCTCTGCGGTTACGAGTTATCCACGGGGCGGCTTGCCGAAGGTCCCTCTAGACCGTAGGCGAGCAGCACGGTGGGTAACTCAACGTAGCTCATGCCGCCAGCTTTGCTGCCGTTGAATCGAAGTATGCCGCATCGGGCGTCCGGGCGGCGAGCGACGAATGCGGTCGCTCCCCGTTGTAGAACTCGAAATAGCCCGCCAGCTGCTCCCGTGCTTCGGTGACGCTCTCATACGCATGCAGATAGACGTGCTCGTACTTGACGCTGCGCCACAACCGCTCGACGAAGACGTTATCGAGCCAGCGGCCCTTGCCGTCCATGCTGATCTTGATGGCGTTGTCGGTCAGTACCCGGGTGAAGTCGGCACTGGTGAATTGGCTGCCCTGGTCGGTATTGAATATCTCCGGTGGTCCGTACCTGGCAATCGCCTCTTCCAGCGCCTCGACGCAGAAGTCCGTGGTCATGCTGATCGACACCCGATGCGCCAGAACCTTGCGCGTTGCCCAATCGAGTATGGCGACCAGATAGACGAAGCCCCGCTTCATCGGGATGTAGGTAATGTCGGTCGCCCACACGTGATTCGGCCGATCGATGACCAGATTCTTCAGGAGATACGGATAGACCGGATGCTTCGGATGCGGCGCGCTGGTGTTGCGTTTGCGGTAGATCGCCGCTATGCCCATTTTGTCCATGAGCGTGGCGACATGCTTGCGCCCGATCGGGATGCCTTCCCGATTGAGCATGTCGCGCAGCATCCGTGCACCGGCAAGCGCGTGCTGCACGTTGCATTGATGATGTTAGCCCGCAGCCCGTAGGGTGTCCAATTGTCCGCGCGGATTATCTCACCGTAAACCGCGCGGGTTTCCCTGGCGGTTCTCCCCGCGTTACCCACCGCCACCCACGCCGCCAGCCTCATAGGGGTGCGGCGGCGTCCGTGGATAACGCTGCTACGGAGAAGCTAGATTGAATTACTAGTTCCTACTAATCTTCTTACAAATTAGTAGACATCTAGCTAGAGTACTACTTATACTAGTTCCTACTAATCTTCTTATAAATTAGTAGACATCTAGTTAGAGTGCTATTTATACTAATTCCTACTAATCTAACTACAAACTAGTAGAACTATGAGGATCCCAGAAACCTCTCCAGATCTGTCGCAACTCCTTAAGCGCCTACCGGCTAAGGAAATTCAGTTAGCTGCGCAGAATGTTGCTCCGCTGGCAAAGGGGAAATATCTCCATTGGGACGAGCTTCGCTACAGAGACCCTCCCCCCGGACTGTCCCGCGATGGATGGTGGGCTTCGCTCTTATTAGGGCGTCATGGACTAATGCAAACGCTGCCTCTTCTCGACAAGCGCCGCAATCCATTTAGATTCGCTACACCAAGTCCTGTTCAGATTGATCTGCACCACATTGACCGGGACGCCGCCGGGCAAATTCGTACTGCTGTAGGAGCGCCAATCCAAGAAGACCCAGCACGTTATTTGTTGAACTCTCTAATTGAGGAGGCCATTACTTCCAGCCAGCTTGAAGGCGCGGCCACCACGCGGAAAGTTGCAGCGGCGATGCTTCGCGAAGGGCGTAAGCCGCGCGACATTAGTGAGACAATGATTTTCAACAACTACCGGGCAATGGAGCATCTACGGTCCTTAAAGCAGGAGCCAATTACACCCGAATTGATCCTGGAACTGCATCGCATCCTCACTGAAAATACCCTTGAAGACGCCGCAGATGCCGGGCGGCTTCGCAAATCCGACGATGTGCGTGTTGTCGATCAACGAGATAACAAGGTTGTACATGTGCCGCCACTAAGCACAGAACTTCCTGAACGCATGGAAAGGCTATGTGCATTTGCAAACGCAGATGAAACCTCATTACCTTTCGTGCATCCGGTGCTACGGGCGATCTTGCTGCATTTCATGATCGGATACGACCACCCCTTTGTAGACGGAAATGGCCGTACCGCCCGAGCGTTGTTCTATTGGTCGCTGGCTCGCAGTGGCTATTGGTTGATGGAGTACACCTCCATCAGTCACATCTTGCGCAGAAGCCCCGCCAGCTATATGCGCGCTTACTTGAAGACAGAGACAGACCAAAACGACACAACCTACTTCCTACTACATCAGCTCCTGACTATCCGGCGAGCAATAATAGCGCTGCACGAGTACCTAGCTAGAAAAGCTGGCGAGCAACGGGAGACGGAAAAACTGCTGGCCGCATCACCTGCACTTCGAACCAAGTTCAATCATCGGCAAATCGCCCTGCTGACACACGCTCTGAGGAACTTAGGTGAGGGATATCGAGTGGACGCTCATCAGCGCTCGCACAATGTCGTCTACCAAACTGCTCGCAACGATTTGCTGGCCCTTCATTCACTTGGGCTGCTTGAAAAAGCACGGCAAGGAAACGCCTATGTCTTCTTCGCTCCTGAAGACCTGCGCGACCGCCTCTCCGATCTCGCCAAGTAGCTCGCCAAACTTCCGGGGTGGCCGAGGTTGCTTTCCTTCTACATTTACCGCCCACCCTTAGCAGAATCAAGGGCTAACAGTGAGAAGCAGGAGACTGTTTGTAGAACGGTCCGGGCGTAGAGGTTTGTTATGATAGCCTTTTGCCCTAGACTGAAAATCCGTGTGTCGGCAGTTCGATTCTGCCCCTGGCCACCAGTATCAAAGCAAGGCCCTGCAGGCTTCACGACTTGCGGGGCCTTTCTCTTTCCGGCTCGGTTATTGGGTGGGCGACTGATGACGCCCAGCATGGAAAAGGGGCCCAGGGCATAAATTCAATTTCGTTGCCTTTCGCGGCGCCCGACGGACAAGCAATTATTCGGCTTCGATTTTTTGCTGGATCAGGAATGGGTCGATGTGTGTTGCGGCGCAAGATTGCCATTGCCATGCCGGGTGTCTAAGATTGCTTCGGATTCGAGAACATTACCTGCCCGTGATGCATTCATGGCGGCTACCGGGCAGGCCACCTCATGCCCATCATTGATTTTGCGACGAACTCCAGGAGACTGAAATGCCGCACGCCGATACCTGTTGCAGCCTTGTTCCGTACTTTGACGTGGCGGAAGGCAAACTCGACGAATTCAAGGCGCTCGGGAAAAAATTTGTCGAGCTCACCAGGACCGAGCCTGGCTGCGTCTTCTACGCGTTTTCGTTCAGCGGGCAAACAGCCCATTGCCGGGAAGGTTACGATGACGCCGCAGCGCTTCTGGCTCATCTGGACAACGTGGGAGCGCCCCTGCAGGAAGCGCTGAAGATAGCCAGACTTTCGCGTCTTGAAGTTCATGGCCCGGCGGCAGAACTGGACAAGCTTCGCGGCCCGCTGGCCGGCCTCAATCCGCAATGGTTTGAACTGGTCCCGGACGGTATCCGGCGCTGATTCCCCGGCAAGGTCATAAGCGAGGGGCCAGGCACAGTCTGCGAAGACCCTCCCCGCGCGAGCCTTAGTGCCGAGTGTTGCCGGGCGGCGCGTGTGTCGGTAGCCGGTTCGGCCTGACGAACTTCCGCTGTTTTTTGCCCGTCCGCTGCCCGGTCGCCGATTAGAATCGCGGCATGACTTTTCCCCCTGATTACGCACGCCGCTTCGGCGGTGTCGAGCGCCTTTATGGCGGCGGCGCCCTGGCGCGCGCCGCGGCGGCGCATGTGGTGGTGGTGGGCATCGGCGGCGTTGGTTCCTGGGCGGTGGAGGCTCTGGCGCGCTCGGGGCTGGGCCGCTTGACCCTGATCGACCTCGACCATCTGGCGGAATCCAACATCAACCGGCAGATCCACGCTCTCGGCTCGACCCTGGGCGCGGCCAAGGTGCTGGCGATGCGGGAACGGGTCGCGGCGATCAATCCAACCTGCGTAGTGGAGACGATCGAGGAGTTCGTCGACGAGCGCAACCCGGCCACGCTGATTCCCCCTTGCGACGCGGTGATCGACGCCATCGACCATGTCCGCGCCAAGGCCGCGCTGATCGCCTGGTGCCGGCGCGCCGGCATCCGTATAGTCACCACCGGCGCCGCCGGCGGCCGCACGGATCCGACGCGGATTGAAGTCATGGACCTGTCGCGTACCACGCAGGATGCGCTGGCATCCAAGGTGCGCGCGCTGTTGCGCAAGGATTACGGTTTCCCGCGCGAGCCGAAAAAGAAGTTCGGCGTCGATTGCGTGTTCTCCCCGGAACCGGTTCGCCGTAGCGCCAGCGCCGACTCTTGTGAGCTGGATGAAGACTTCGACGCGGGCGCGGGGCTCAACTGCGCCGGCTACGGCTCGTCGGTGGCGGTCACGGCAAGTTTCGGTTTTGCGGCGGCGGCACGGGTTCTCGCCGGTATACTTGCCGCATGAGCCATGCCACCCATGTCCCCGTTGTCCTGGTCACCGGCGCCGCCCGCCGCGTCGGTGCCGAAATAGCGCGCACGCTGCACGCGGCCGGAGCCTGCGTGGCGATTCACTACCGCGCGTCGGCAGCCGAGGCCGATGCGCTGGCAGCGGAGCTGAACGCCCTGCGCCCGGATGGCTCGGGCCAATCCGCCGCCGCCTTCGCCGCCGACCTGCTGGACATCGCGGCGCTGCCGCGCCTGGTGGAATCCGTCGTGGCCCGCTTCGGCCGGCTCGATGCGCTGGTGAACAACGCCTCGACCTTCCATGCCACCAAAGTCGGCGCTGTCGACACGGCGGCCTGGGACGACCTGGTCGGTTCCAACCTCAAGGCGCCGCTGTTCTTGTCGCAGGCGGCGGCACCGCATCTCGAGCGCAGCGGCGGCTGCATCGTCAATATCACCGACGTTCATGCCGAGCGCCCGCTCAAGGGCTATCCGGTGTATTGCGCGGCGAAAGCCGGCCTGCTCGGCCTGACCCGCGCCCTGGCGCTTGAACTGGGGCCGCGAGTGCGGGTCAACGCCGTGGCGCCAGGTTCGATCGAATGGCCGGAGGGTACGGACGATTTTCCTCCGGAAGAACGTGCGGCCATCATCGGGCACACGCTGCTGAAGTGCCTCGGCTCACCGGCCGACATCGCGCGCGCCGTGAAATTCCTGATCTTCGATGCACCCTATGTCACCGGGCAGGTGATCAATGTCGACGGCGGCCGCACCGCCCATTTATGACCCTTCAACCCGAAATTTTGAGCGCAGCGAGCTTGCAGTCGCCCCCTTCCCCGGGAAGGGGGCCGGGGGGAAGGCTGTCCAATACATTGAAGGATGCCCGCAGGGCAGCCTTCGAGGCCAATAAACTGGCCAAGCGCCTGCGCCGCGAAGTCGGCCAGGCCATTGCCGACTTCAACATGATCGAAGCCGGCGACAAGGTCATGGTCTGTTTGTCGGGCGGCAAGGATTCCTTCGCCCTGCTCGACATCCTGCTGTTCCTGCGCGAGCATGCGCCGATCGCCTTCGACATCGTCGCGGTCAACCTCGACCAGAAGCAGCCGGGCTTTCCGGCCGAGGTACTGCCCGACTACCTGCGCAGCATCGACGTGCCCTTCCACATCGAGAACGAGGACACCTATGCCATCGTCAAGCGTGTGATCCCCGAGGGCAAGACCACCTGCTCGCTCTGTTCGCGATTGCGTCGCGGCGTGCTGTATCGCGTTGCCGGCGAACTGGGGGCGAGCAAGATCGCGCTTGGCCACCATCGCGACGACATCCTGCAGACGCTGTTGCTCAACATGTTCTTCGCCGGCAAACTGAAATCCATGCCGCCCAAGCTGGTGTCCGACGACGGCCGCAACGTCGTGATCCGGCCGCTGGCCTATTGCCGCGAAAGCGACCTCGAAGCCTGGGCCGCGCAGCGCGCCTTCCCGATCATCCCCTGCAACCTCTGCGGCTCGCAGCCGAATCTGCAGCGCCAGCAGGTCAAGCAGATGTTGCAGGACTGGGAGAAGCGCTTTCCCGGACGCATCGAAACCATGTTCAGGAGCCTCGCCAATGTCGTGCCCTCGCACCTGCTCGATGCCCGCCTGTTCGACTTCGCCGGCCTGACCGCGACCGGCATGCCCGATCCGGAAGGCGACATCGCCTTCGATGCGCCGGCGCTGGCCGCCGACGCGCCGCAAGCCGTGAATTTTCAGGCGGAACAGGACTGATGGACGCGCGCCGCCTTTCCGCCCGCCACGGCTTCCTCTGGCTGCTCGCCGGTTTTGCCCTGTTCCGCCGCAATCCGCCGCTGACGACCGCGCTGACCTTCGGTTACCTGCTGACGGTGATCGTGGTCAACCTGATTCCGAAGATCGGTCCCCTCCTGTTACCGCTGCTGCTGCCGGCACTGACCGTCATGCTGGCCAACGGCTGCCGCGCCATCGAGCGCGGCAAGGCCTTTGCCAGCGAGTCCCTGCTGTTCGGCCTCAGCGCCCAGCGCATCGGCCTGATACGCCTCGGCGGCCTGCACCTGATCGGCTCCAGCCTGCTGGTGCTGGGCGGCTTTGCCTTCGGCGAGCCGATCAACATCAGCGACGGCATGAGCCAGGAAGAAGCCGCGGCCCTTCTCACCGATCTCGGCATCCTCCTGGTGCTGGCATCGCCGCTCCTGATGGCCTTCTGGTTCGCGCCGCTACTGACCGCCTGGAACGGCGTCAGCGCCGGCAAGTCGCTGTTCTTCAGTTTCGTCGCCAGCTGGCGCAACTGGCGTGCCTTCGCCATGTACGGACTGGTGCTGGTGCTGATCGGCGCCGTGCTGCCGGGTTTGATCCTGATCGTCGCCGGCCTGATCTCGGAATCGCTGCAGGGCATCCTCGCCGTCGCGCTGCGCTTGCTGCTGATCTTCGTCCTGGCGCCGATCATGGTGGCCACCGTGTATCTGTCCTATCGCGACGTGTTCGAAGCGCGCGACCCGGTTGAGCCGCCGCCGGCCCTGCCCGATGAATGAGGCCGGCGCAGGTCTTCTCGGCCTCCTCGGTGGCACCTTCGATCCGCTGCATGTCGCGCACCTGCGCCTCGCCCTCGAAGCGCGCGAGGCCCTGAGCCTCGCCGGCGTGTGTCTGATCCCGGCCGGCACCCCGCCCCTGCGCGCCGTGCCGCAGTGCGCCGCGAGTCATCGCCTGGCGATGGTCGAGCAGGCGCTCGGCGGCATTCCCGGACTCAGCGTCGATGCCGGCGAGGTACTGGCCGCGGCGGACACGCCGAGCTATACCGTGGCGACGCTGGAGCGCCTGCGCCGGCAGCACGGTGTAGAACGGCCGTTGGTATTGCTGCTGGGCGCCGATGCCTTCGCCCGCCTGGAATCCTGGCAGCGCTGGCGCGAACTGTTCGGGCTGGCGCACATTGCCGTGGCGACGCGGCCGGGACATGACCTGAAAGTCGGCGCTGGCGATACGGCGCTGGATGACGAGTTCGCTGCGCGGCACGGCGTCGCCGCCGACCTTGCCGGCGCGCCGGCCGGTCGCATCGTACCCTTCGCCATCACGGCGCTGGAGATTTCCGCCACCGCCATCCGCGAGCGGCTGGCGCGCGGCCTGAGCGTGCGCTATCTGGTTCCCGACGCCGTTCTCGACTATATTGAATCCCATCAGATCTACCGGACTCCGCATGGACATTAGAAAACTTCAAAAAATTGCCGTCGCCGCCCTCGAGGACATCAAGGCCAAGGACATCGAGGTCATCAACACCAGCAAGCTGTCGCCGTTGTTCGATCGGGTCATCATCGCCACCGGTGACTCCAATCGCCACGTCAAGTCCCTGGCGAAGAATGTTCATGACAAGGCCCGGGAGGCCGACATTCAGGTGGTCGGCATCGAAGGCGAGGAAACCGGCGAATGGGTGCTGGTCGATCTCGGCGACATCGTGGTGCATGTCATGCAGCCCGCCGTGCGCGCCTACTACAACCTCGAAGAACTGTGGAAGGTCGTGCCCAAGCGTCCGCGGAAGAAGGCCGTCGGCGACGCCGAGAGCGAATGAAATTGATCGTCGCGGCCGTGTCCGCGCGGCCGCCGGACTGGGTAGTCGCCGGCTGGAGCGAGTACGCGAAGCGGATGCCGCGCGAACTGCCGCTGGAACTTCTGGAGATCAAGCCCGAGCCGCGCACCACGGGCAGGACGGCGCAGGCCATGATGGCACTCGAAGCCGCGCGCATCGACGCCCAGTTGCCGGCCGGCTGCCGCCGCGTTGCCCTCGATGAGCGCGGCGATGCGCCGACGACGCGGCAACTGGCCGGGCGTCTGGCAAAATGGATGGCGAGCGGCGACGACATCGCCTTCATCATCGGTGGCCCCGACGGCCTGGACCCCCGGATCAAGGACTCTGCACACGAAACCATGCGTCTTTCCAGCCTGACCCTGCCCCACGCCCTGGTCCGCGTGATCCTCGCCGAGGCGCTGTACCGCGCCGCGAGCGTGCTCAAGGGCCATCCTTATCATCGCGAGTAAACCCGCGCTCGCCCTTACTGCCACCGAGATTTTTCAGCCATGATGGATTCGCGCATCTACCTTGCCTCCCGCAGTCCGCGCCGCCGCGAATTGCTGGCGCAGATCGGCATTCGTTTCGACTTGCTGCTGTTTCGCAGCGGTGTGCGCGAAGACGCGGAAGTCAGCGAGGCCTGGTTGCCGGGTGAAACGCCCGAAGCCTACGTGGCGCGCGTGGCGCGCACCAAAGCCGTATTCGGCGCGGGTTTGCTGGCGTCGCGCAAGGTGGTCGCGCGTCCGGTGCTGGCCGCCGACACAACGCTTGACCTCGATGGCGAGATCATCGGCAAGCCGCGCGACGAGGCTGATGCCGCGGCGATCCTGGCGCGGCTTTCCGGCCGTAGCCATCGTGTGCTGACCGCGATTGCCGTGGCCCGCGACGAATGTGTCGAACACCGCCTGTCGATCAGCGAAGTGCGCTTCCGGGCGTTGAGCGCGGATGAAATTCGCCGTTACGTGCACAGCGGCGAGCCGATGGACAAGGCCGGCGCCTATGGCATCCAGGGCCGCGCCGCGATATTCATCGAAGATATCAAGGGCTCCCATTCCGGCATCGTCGGCCTGCCGCTGTGCGAAACGGCACTGCTGCTGCGCGAATTCGGCTATCCGTTGTGAGTCTGAAAATCATGAATCAAGCCACAGAGGGCACAGAGGGCACAGAGAAGTCCAAACCCGGTACTGCCCCCCCCTCGTTGTTTCCGCGTGCCAGAGTGGTTTTTCCTCTGTGATCTCTGTGTCCTCTGTGGCTAATAGGTTGTGTCCTCATGACTGAACAGTTCCTGATCAACTTCACGCCGCAGGAAACCCGTGCCGCCTTGTTGCAGCAGGGCGTGGTGCAGGAGCTGCACATCGAGCGCACCAACGGCCGCGGCATCGTCGGCAATGTCTATCTGGGCCGCGTGGTGCGGGTGCTGCCCGGCATGCAGTCGGCCTTCATCGAGATCGGCCTCGAGCGCACCGCGTTTCTGCATGTCGCCGACATCTGGAGCGAGCGTCTCGTCGGCAACGGCTACAACAGCCACGACACGCGCCCCATCGAACGCATCCTGAGCGAAGGCCAGGCTATCACGGTGCAGGTGCAGAAGGACCCGATCGGCACCAAGGGCGCGCGCCTGACGACACAGATTTCCATTGCCGGGCGTCTGCTGGTGCACCTGCCGCAGGACACGCACATCGGTGTCTCGCAGCGCATCGGCGACGAGGCCGAGCGCGAAAAGTTGCGCGCCCGCATCGTCGCGCTGCTGCCGGTCGACCAGCCCGGCGGCTACATTTTGCGCACGGTCGCGGCCGAGGCCGGCGACGAAGAGCTGGCGGCCGACATCGCCTACCTGCGCCGCATCTGGAGCGAGATCAAGAGCCGCAGCGTCGGCGCCCTGCCACCGACGCTGCTGCATCACGACCTGACGCTGGCGCAGCGCGTGTTGCGCGACCTGGTGAGCAGCGAAACCAGCGGCGTCATCATCGACTCGCGCGAGAACTTCCAGAAACTGCAGAGCTTCGCCCACGAGTATGTGCCGCAGGTCAGCGACCGCCTCATGCATTACACCGGCGAACGGCCGCTGTTCGACATGCACGGCGTCGAGGACGAAATCCAGAAAGCGCTGGCGCGCCGCGTCGATCTCAAGTCGGGCGGCTACCTGATCTTCGACCAGACCGAGGCCATGACCACCGTCGACGTGAATACCGGCGGCTACGTCGGCGCGCGCAATTTCGACGACACGATTTTCAAGACCAACCTCGAAGCGGCGCAGGCCATTGCCCGCCAGCTGCGTCTGCGCAATCTGGGCGGCATCATCATCGCCGACTTCATCGACATGGAAGATCAGCAGCACCAGGAAGCCGTGCTGGCCGAGTTCAACAAGGCCCTGGCGCGCGACCACACGCGCATCACCGTGTCCGGTTTTACCCAGCTCGGCCTGGTCGAGCTGACCCGCAAGCGCACCCGCGAAAGCCTGGCCCATGTGCTGTGCGAACCCTGTCCCACCTGCGGCGGACGCGGCGAAGTGAAGACGGCGCAGACCGTGTGCTACGAAGTGTTGCGTGAATTGCTGCGCGAGGCGCGCCAGTTCACGGCGCGCGAAATGCGTGTGCTGGCCTCGCCAGTCGTGATCGACCTGTTTCTCGACGAAGAGTCGCAGGCGCTGGCCATGCTATCCGAATTCATCGGCCTGCCGATTTCGCTGCACGCCGAGAGCGGCTACACCCAGGAGCAGTTCGACATCGTTTTGATGTAGCGCTAAAATTCGGACCCGACGCGGGTGTCGTATAACGGCATTACCTGAGCTTCCCAAGCTCATGAAGAGGGTTCGACTCCCTTCACCCGCTCCAGTTTCCCTTGCGACCCTGCGCCAGATCTTCCGGCGTGTTGATGTTGTCGAAGGCGTCCGCCTCATCATCGAAGTCGACTTCGACCACCTTCAGCGAGGCGTGCCAGAGGCCCACCTTGCGATCGCCCGCCGCGAGAAAGGCATCGAGCTTCGGCAGCAGTTCGCGCCGGGCGAGGCAGAATGCCCGGTGCACCCTGCCTCCGGCCCTTGCCACCGCGAGTTCGGCCTTGTCGGCAACGAGCGCGGCGTGCAGTCGCCGCACCAGATCGGCCGGCAGGAATGGCGAATCGCAGGGCACGGTCGCGATCAGCGGCGTCGCGGCCTGTGCCAGAGCGGCGTGAAGTCCGGCCAGCGGGCCGGCGAAATCCGGGATCCTGTCGGGCAGCACGGGGCAGCCGAATTCGGCATAACGCGGCAGGTTCTGGTTGGCATTGATCAGCACGCTGTCCACTTGCGGGGCCAGGCGTTCGAGCACCCATTGCACCATGGGCCGGCCCTGCAGGTCCTGCAAGCCCTTGTCGACGCCGCCCATGCGTCGTCCCTGGCCGCCGGCGAGGATCGCCCCGGTGATGTTTACTCTGGTCACGGCAACATTTTCCAGACCATGGAGACACCGTCCAGCAGCAGGTCGCCGATGTCGGCATTCAGCGCGCTGCCGCGTTCGCGCTGGCGCCGGCCGCGCTCGCGTTCGGTGAACAGGAGCGCTTCGGCGAGCGCCGCCGGGTCGGTCGGCGCCGCCTGTTTCACCGCGGCCCGGTGATAGCCGGCCAGCGCCTGTTCCACCGCCTGCGGGTCGAGGATCGCGATCGGTGCGCGGCAGTGGCTGCAGGCGCTTTCCTTGCGGATATCCACCGGTGCGCCGCAACCGGTGCAGCGCACCACGGCGATGCGGACGCTGATCTCCTTGATCTCGGCGCCGCTCAACTGGCGCACGAAGCCCTTCTCGATCATGAACTGGGCAAAGGTGATGAAGCGCCCGTGCTGGCCGCAACGCTGATAATTGAACAGCCCGCTCTTGACCCGATCCTGCGACCGGATCAGCTGCTCGTCGCAGCGCGGGCAGCGCAAGGGGCTGGCCAGCGGCAGACGCTGGTCGTCGCGATGCTGGTGGATCAGCTTGAACAGGTCGAGCACGCCGGCCGGCGCCAGGCGCAGGCTTTCGTAGTCGTCGAACCAGATGCCCTGGCAGGCAAAACAGAGGTCGAGCTCGACTTCGCCATTGAGCTTGCGCGGGAAGCGCTGCGCGCTCATCGGCGCGCGGCAGGACGGACAAGCCGGTGCCGACATGGCGATCAGAACACCAGCGTCGCCCATTCCGGGTCGAGTGCGCGATCGACAAAGGCGCTGGCGGCGATGGCGCCGCCAAATTCCGGAATCAGCGCCTCGTCCTGGCCGACCAGCGCGCCCATGGCCATGGCGCAGGCACGCAGGCTGACTCCCAGATTGGTCGCCTGGCGCATCATCTGGTAGATCGAGGTATCGACGCCGGGCCAGGGCCGCAGGCCGTCGGCGACCCCCGCCACCAGCAGGCGCACGGTGGGGCCGGCGAAATGGATCTCCACCTCGCAATCGAAGGCCGCCGCCGCCGCCGCATGCACGAAGGGCGTGGCGCACAGTTGCGGGCGCTCGGGTGTCGCCGACCAGAGCAGAATGGCGAGCTTTTTCCTGTGCTTGTCGTCCGCTTCGATCATTCGATGACGGCCTCCGGTTCGATGTGCCGTATGTGGGCACGATAGCGCACGGCATCCACCAGCCGCGCGCGTTCCGCTTCCCAGGCCGTGGGCCGCCCGCGTACCATCCAGCCGGCGCGGTAGGGATCGCGGTTGAGCACCGCCGGATGCTCCTCGGCGGCCTCGTTGGCTGCCAGCAGCACGAAGGACAGCGGGGCATGCACGGCGAGCACGGTCTTGGCGCATTCCACCGTGCCCAGGCCGCGGCCGCGCTCAATCTCGGCGCCCTGCGGCTTGGCGGTGAAGGCGATGATCTCGCCGGCGAGGAAAATGCCGAAGCTGCTGGCGCCGATCACCACATCCGCACCCTCCCGTCGTATCCACATATCATGATCCGGGTCGTAGAGCAGGCCGTCGGGCACCGCACCGCGGAAGGGTGTGCGGCTCACTGGACGATCCTCCCCCCAACCCCCTCCCAAGAGGGGGTGACGGCGGTTCGCCGCTGCGCGGCTCCGGTTTGTTGCTGGCGCCACTTCGGGCGGTCGTGCGTGGCGCTCATGCCCCGTCAGTAACTGCTGCGGGCCGCGGCGGCGGCGCGGATCACGCCGCAGGCAACGCGCTTGCCGGAGTTGCCGGCAGGCTGCGACTTGTAGTCGTCGGGATCGGCATGGATCACCACGCTGCGGTTGAGGATGCCGGCCGGGCCTTCGGTCAGCGACAGCGTGTCCAGTTCCGCGGCAAGCGTCGCCTTGCCCGAACTGTCGGCCATCAGGTTGGGCATGTCACCGGCATGATGCTCGGCGCTGCCATGATGGCCATGCTGTTTGGCGGCGGGGTTGAAATGCCCCTTGGCGCTGGTGGCGTCGGCGGCACTGCAGTCGCCGGCTTCATGGACATGGAAACCGTGCTCGCCCGGTGTCAGTCCGGCGATGCTGGCCTCGACGCGAACTTTCTGGCCGACGGCCTGGAAGCTGACCGTGCCGCTGACCATGCTGCCCGAGCGGGCTTCCAGCGTGGTGGTGGCCTTGGGGCCGGCGGCCTGCATGCCGGCGCAGGCGGCGAGCAGGCCGCTCGCCGCAACCATGCCGGCGATGCGGAATGTGCCCTTCGCGCTGCTGCGTGTCTTCATCATGATGGTCTCTCCTGGGTTGGTGGCGGAAAAGAGCGGGAGTCGAACCCACCAGGGACCGCATGGCGACCCCTGCCGGTTTTGAAGACCGGCCGCCCCACCGGGGAACGTTCTTTTCCGTGTTGCCTTAATTGTTATTCAGCCATGCATGGCTCGCACCGCTGCCGCGCAGCAGGTGTTCGTCACGCACGCGCCGAGTGTAGCCGATGCGGTCGAAGAATTCGAGGATGTGGATCGCCACCTTGCGCCCGCCGCCGATGACGTCGCGCAGGTCGGCGGCGCGCGCCGATCCTCTTTCGGCAGTGAGTTCGGCGACGATCGCGGCCAGGGCGGCGACGGCATCCGCCGTGAAATAGTGGTCGTGCGCCACCGGGTAGAGTTCGCCGGCGCGGGCGACGCGGCGGAACAACTGGCGCACCGCGTCTTCGGCGGTGCCCGACGCCTTGCCGACGTCGCGCACGCGCGGTGGGCCGAAAGCCTGTGCATCGAGCAGGGGCTTCAGCACCGCAAACAGGTCGCGATCAGCGGCGGCGAGGCTGGCCCGATGTTCGGGCAGATGCAGCCAGGCGCGGGACGCGGCGACGCGGCCCGCCGCGAGGAGTTCCGCGACCAGCGCATCGAAGGCGGCGCGCTCCAGCGTCGGCAGGGTCAGGCGGCGCAGGCGTTCGCGTTCGACGCCGACCATGTCGGGTGCGCGCTCGTGCTCGGCTGCCAGCGCCGCCAGCAGTCGCGCGCCCAGCGCCTGCCAGCCTCCGGCGGCGAAGCCAAGTTGCTGTTCGCCGGCAGCGACGACGCGCAAGTCGGCGCCGCGCCAAAGGGCTGCGGCCGCGTCGGCGGCAAGATTCCAGTTGGCCGCGAAGCGACCGAGGTCGACGCCGGCCACGGACTGCTCCGCCAGCAGGCGCAGGCTCGGCGCCGGATCGTCGTCGCGCAAGGCAGCGAGCAGCGCCAGGCGTGCCGGGCTGCGTTTGTGGCGCGAAGGCGGAAAGCAATCGAGCACGCGCCCGCCGCCGATGCTGTGCCGGGCGCAGGCGTCGCGCAGCACGAAGCGGTCGCCACGCACCGCGAGGGTCTCGCGGTCGAGCAGGATCTCAGCCAGCGCCGTGTCGCCGGCGCCGACTTCCGCGCAGTCGAGCAGCGCGACGCGGCCGGTGATGTCGGCCGCACCCAGATGCACATGCACCGGCGTCCAGTGCTGCAGCGCGGCCTGCGACGCAGGCACCCGGATCTCGGCCTGAAAACGGGTGAGGGGCCGCGCGGCGGCGGGATCGACCAGCCACATGCCGCGCTCGATGTCCTTCTTTTCGAAGTCGCCGGTGAGCGCCAGCGCACAGCGGTCGCCGGCCTGGCCGTGCGGTGCCGGGCGGTCCTGCACATGCAGGCTTTTCACGCGCGCCTTGATGCCGCCACGACTGCCATTGCCGGCGGGGGCAATGATCACCGTGTCACCGGCGCCGACTTTTCCAGAGAACGCCGTGCCGGTCACCACCGTGCCGATGCCGGACAAGGTGAAGCAGCGGTCGATGGCGAGGCGGAAACGGCCTTTCGTATCGCGTCGGGTGTGGGCTGCCGCCGATGTTTCGAGATGGCTGCGCAACTCGCCGATACCTTCGCCCGTCGTCGCCGAAACGGCGAACAGCGGGCTGCCCGCCAGCGGCGTGCCCGCCAGCAGTGCCTCGATCTCGCCGCGCGCTGCGGCGATGCGCGCCGCATCCACGGCATCGCATTTGGTCAGCGCCACCACACCGCGATCGAGGCCGAGCAGGCCCAGCAGCTCCAGGTGCTCGCGCGTCTGCGGCATCGGGCCGTCGTCGGCGGCGACCACCAGCAGCACATGGTCGACGCCGGTGGCGCCGGCCAGCATGTTGTGGATCAGCTTCTCGTGGCCCGGCACGTCGATGAAGCCGAGCACCGAACCGTCTGCCTGTGGCGCGTAGGCATAGCCCAGGTCCAGCGTGATGCCGCGCGCCTTCTCTTCCGGCAGGCGGTCGGCATCGACGCCGGTGAGCGCCTTCACCAGCGTGGTCTTGCCGTGGTCGATGTGACCCGCGGTACCGACGATCATCTGGAAATGCCCAGCGCCGCGAGTGCCTCGGCGAACTCCGCTTCGTCCTGCGCCTGCAGGCAGCGCAAATCCAGCAGCAATGCGCCGTCCTCGATGCGGCCGATCACGGGCTTGGGCAGGGCGCGCAAGGCCGCCTCGACGCGGTTGAGCACGCCGCCCTTTTTACCTTGCGGCCGGATCGCGAAGCCGGCCGAGGGCAGGCGATCCACCGGCAGCGAGCCGGAGCCGATCTGCGACTTCAGCGCGACGATTGCCGTCGTCACCGCTAGGCCGGCCAGCGCGGTCTGCAGCGCCGGCAGCAGGCGCGCGGCCTGCGCCGCGATCTCGGCTTCGGGCCGCGTCAGTTGCCGCACGGCGGTGACGCGCAAATGCAGCCGCTCCGGATCGCGATAGAGCGCCAGCACCGCTTCGAGCGCCGCCAGCGTCAGCTTGCCGACGCGCAGCGCGCGCTTCAACGGGTTCTTCTTTATTTTCGCGATCAGGTCGCGGCGCCCCACCAGCAGGCCGGCCTGCGGCCCGCCCAGCAGCTTGTCGCCGGAGAAGGTGACCAGATCGGCGCCGGCGGCAATCGCTTCGGCCGGCGTCGGTTCGTGCGGCAGGCCGTAGGCGGCCAGATCGGTCAGCGTGCCGCTGCCGAGGTCGATGACAAAGGGGAGATCATTCCGGTGCGCCAGCGCGGCGAGTTCGGCTTCCGGCACGGCGTGGGTGAAACCGTGGATCGCGTAGTTGCTGGCATGCACCTTCATCAGCATCGCGGTGCGCGGCCCGATGTTTTCCGCGAAGTCCTCGAGGTGGGTGCGGTTGGTGGTACCGACCTCGACCAGCTTGGCCCCGGCGCGGCTCATGATGTCCGGCACGCGGAAGGCGCCGCCGATTTCGATCAGCTCGCCGCGCGAGACGAGCACCTGCTTTTTCTGCGCCAGGGTATTGAGCAGCAGGAACACGGCCGCCGCGTTGTTGTTCACCACCGTCGCCGCCTCGGCGCCGGTCAGTTCGCAGAGCAGCTCATTGACGATGTCGTCGCGGTCGCCGCGGCCGCCGGATTCGATGTCGTACTCCAGCGCGCAGGGCGAGCGCGCGGCGGCGATCAGCGCCTGCACGGCTTCCTCGGGCAGCGGCGCACGGCCGAGGTTGGTGTGCAGCACGGTGCCGGTCAGATTGAACACCGGGCGCAGTTTCGGGCGCATCTTCGCCGTCACGCCGGCGCCGACTTTTTCGAGCAGGCTGGCTGCATCGGGCAGCGGCGCGCCTTCCTTCACGGCGGCGCGCGTCCCGGCGAGAACGTCGCGCACCATGCCGGTGACCACCGCACGGCCGTGGCCGTCGATGAGCGAAGCGAGCTCTGCCGTGGACAGCAGGCGGTCGACGGAAGGAAGCTGGGAGAGTGGATTCATGATTTCACCCGGACCGGGCAGAAACGAGATGGACAGATTGTAGCGGGTTCTGCGCCGGCCGGTTCCGTCAGCTACTGCGCCTTCCTGAAGGCGGCGAAATTGCCCTTCTGGTAGTGCTTCCCGGAAACGAAGCGATCGAGCAGCAAGGCCTCTTCCACCGACTTCAATCCGGAGGCCAGCCGCGCCACTTCCTTGCCCTGGCTGTCGAGGAAAACCAGCACCGGCCGCCACTTGCGCGGGTTGTGGCGCTGGATCATGGCATGGCGCGGATCCTTGTCGTCCAGTTCCAGTTCGCCGAAGTCGGCATGGGCGCCGACGTAATGCTTGATGTATTTCGCGCTGACTTCGGGTTTTTGCAGCACACTCACGGTGTAGCGGCAGGCCCCTCAGTTCAGGTGGTCGCCGAAATACAGCATGACGTGGCGCTCAGGGGTGGCCTTGATTTGCGCCACGGCGGCGAAGTCGTCCCTGGCCAGCGGCACCACGCCATCCAGACGATCGGCGGCGGCCGGCAGGCTGAATGCGGCGGCAAGGACAAAGGCGAACAGGGAAGGCAGGCGTCTCATCGGGAGCTCCTCGGAGGGGATGTGGGGTCGCGAACAGAAGCAGACAGTCTGGTGCGTGAATTGGTTCCGCGCAATATCCCGGCGCGGTGCATGCGCCGCGCCGTCGCCGTGCCTCCACGGCCGGCTTTGCACAGCCGGCCGGCTACGCGGGCGCGGAGCAGTGCTCCGCGAAACCCCCGCTTCGCCCAGCGCCGTCCCAAGGGATACCGCTTCGCATAACTTTCAGAATCAGCCGCCCGGCACCAGCAGCAGGTTAGGTCCGCTGCGGGCATAGCCGGCTTCGTCGACCAGGATGTCGAGCGCCAGCGTGGCGAGGTCGTCGGCCACCGGGTCGACCGGGCCCTTTTCCTGATACACGATCTTCAGGTAGCTCTTGCAGGAATCGCAGGTTTCGGCGCGCACGGCGTCGACACCCTTGACGCCTTCCGCTTCGAGATGGCGGTAGCTGATGCCTTCGGTGGCGTCGCAGGCGGTGCATTTGACGCGTACCAGGTTCCATTCGGTATTGCACAGGGCGCAGTGCAGGTAGCGCAGGTTGCCGACCTCGCCGCCGCCGCGCACCACGCTGGCGACCGGCAGGAAGCCGCAGCAGGGGCAGACGCCGGGCACGTCGAGCGCGGCGATCTCCCTGACGCCGAGGCGCGCGGCGCCGGCAGTCCACAGCACTTGCAGGGCGGCGGCGACATAGGGCAGCAGCGCAGCATCGTCGCCGTAGAGTTCGGTGTGCAGCACGCGCTCGGCCAGCGCCTCGATGCGCTCGGCATCGTAGGCGGCAAGCCGCGCCAGATCCCTGCGTGCCGGTTCGGGCGCCGCCGGCGTGACGGCGGCGATGATCTGCAGCAGGCTCGTGCGCCAGGCCGGGTCGCGCGGCCAGGACTGGGCCGGCAGCGGCGGCATGCGGTGGGCGCGGGCCAGCGCCAGTTGCGTGGCGTCGGGCAGCGGCAGCGCGGGCAGGGCCTGCAGGGCATCGTCCTGGGCGCGGCTCAGCGCGGCGAGGAAGCGCAGCCAGTCGCCAAGGCTGTGGCCGGTGGCAAGTTGTTCGAAGCGCTGCACGCGGGTGGCGAAGATGGTCGCCGTATCGGGGGCGATGACATGCGGCGGTTCGCTGCCCGACTTGATCGGGATGATGGGAGTTTGGGTAGTAGCGCTCATGGTTTTGTCAGTGTGACATATCCCACAAGGGGATACCGTCTCCGCCTTCGGCGGAGAATCGAGTAGGGGACGGGATTGCTCCCGTCGCCCTCTCACACCACCGGACGTGC
>CAZYTN010000020.1:0-19879 GCA_964650115.1 uncultured Sulfuritalea sp. | reverse complement strand
CGGCCAGCGCCTGGGTCTCGGGCAGGTCCGGGTAACTGGCGAAGGCCAGCAGGTGCGGGCGCAGGTCGGTGGCGTTCATGCCAGCTGGCCGTGCACGAACAATGCCAGGCGGGAAAGCCGCGCCGTTGCGCGCCTTTGACGCCGTTGCCGCGCGGTCCTGTCGCAAACCCGACAAAACCCTGTGCGGGCTGCCGCAGCGCCGTCCCGCCAGCGCCGACTCTTCAGTGCCGTCAATGACTTGCGTTCTGGCATGGGGCTTGCGAATCATTGGGCAACCCAACGAGGCCCCCGATGAAAGCCGCCGAAATCGCCGAACTGCTGAACGAGCCCGCCTGTGCCCACAACAAGAAGGAGAAGTCCGGCTGCGCCAAGACCAAGCCCGGCGCCACGGCCGGCGGCTGCTCCTTCGACGGCGCGCAGATCGCGCTGTTGCCGATCGCCGACGTCGCCCACATCGTGCATGGCCCGATCGCCTGCGCCGGCTCCTCCTGGGACAACCGCGGCACGCGTTCCAGCGGGCCGACGCTCTACCGCATCGGCATGACCACCGACCTCACCGAGCAGGACATCGTCATGGGCCGCGGCGAGAAGCGGCTGTTCCACGCGATCAAGCAGGCCATCGACGATTACGCACCGAAGGCCGTGTTCCTCTACTCGACCTGCGTCCCGGCGCTGATCGGCGACGACCTCGGCGCGGTGGCGAAAGCCGCCACCGAACTCTGGGGCGTGCCGGTGGTGCCGGTCGATTGCGCCGGCTTCTACGGCACCAAGAACCTCGGCAACCGCATCGCCGGCGAGGCCATGTTCCGCCACGTCATCGGCACGCGCGAGCCGGAGCCGGTGCCCGCGTCGGCGCAGCGTCCCGGCATCACCGTGCATGACGTGAACCTGATCGGCGAATACAACATCGCCGGCGAGTTCTGGCACGTGGCACCCTTGTTCGACGAACTCGGCCTGCGCATCCTCTGTTCGCTCTCGGGCGATGGACGCTTCCACGAAGTGCAGACCATGCATCGGGCGCAGGCCTCGATGGTGGTCTGCGCCAAGGCCCTGCTAAATGTGGCGCGCAAGCTCGAAACCGATTACGGCGTGCCCTTCTTCGAGGGCAGCTTCTACGGCATCACCGACACCTCGCAGGCCTTCCGCGACTTCGCCCGCCTGCTCGGTGACGCCGATCTGACGGCGCGCACCGAGGCGATGATTGCGCGCGAGGAAGCGCGTATCCGCGGCGCGCTGGAACCCTGGGCTGACCGCTTGAAAGGCAAGCGCGTACTGCTCTACACCGGCGGCGTCAAGTCCTGGTCGGTGGTGTCGGCCTTGCAGGACCTGGGCATGAACGTGGTCGCCACCGGCACCAACAAGTCCACCGAGGAAGACAAGGCGCGCATTCGCGAGATCATGGGCGAGGACGCGAAGATGATCACCGACGGCAGCCCCAAGGCGCTGCTGCAGGCCTACAAGGATTACGGCGCCGACATCCTGATCGCCGGCGGGCGCAATCTCTACACGGCGCTCAAGGCGCGCATTCCCTTCCTCGACATCAACCAGGAACGCGAGTTTGGCTACGCGGGCTACGAGGGCATGCTGGAACTGGTGCGGCAACTGGCGCTGACCCTCGAAGCGCCGGTCTGGGACCAGGTGAGAAAGCCCGCACCCTGGGCAGCGCAGAAGGCGGTCGGTGAACCGCTGACGGTAGCGGAGGCCAGCCATGGCTGAAATCCTCAAGCGCAGCAAGCCGCTGGCGGTGAATCCGCTCAAGGCCAGCCAACCCATAGGCGCGGCGCTGGCCTTCCTCGGCCTGAAGAACAGCATCCCCATGCTGCACGGCTCGCAGGGCTGCACGGCCTTCGGCAAGGTCTTCTTCGTGCGCCATTTCCGCGAGCCGATCCCGCTGCAGACCACGGCCATGGACCAGGTGTCCTCGATCATGAGCGCCGACGAGAATGTCATCGAGGGCCTGCGCGTGATCTGCGAGAAGAATGCGCCGGACGTGATCGGCCTGCCCACCACCGGGCTGTCGGAGACGCAGGGCGTGGACATCAAGCGCCTGGTGCGCGAGTTTCGCGACAAGCACCCGCAGTTCGCGGCGACGGCCGTGGTGCCGGTGACCACGCCGGATTTTTCCGGCTGCCTCGAATCGGGTTATGCGCTGGCCATAGAGGCGATCATCGAGGTGATGGTGCCGGATACTCAAAAGTCGGTTCTGGTAGCACGGCGCAAGAAACAGGTGAATGTGCTTTGTTCGTCCATGCTGACGCCAGGCGACACCGAGGCGATCCGCGACTGGATAGAAGCCTTTGGCCTGCGCCCGGTGCTGCTGCCCGACATCGGCGATTCGCTCGACGGCCACCTGGTCGATGCCGAAACCACGCCGCTGACGCTGGGCGGCACGCCGAAGAGCGAGATTGCCAGCATGGGCGAATCGGTCGCGACCCTGGTCATCGGCCGCTCCCTGCACAAGGCTGCCGACCTGCTCAGGGAGCGCACCGGCGTACCCGACCATCGCTTCGACCACCTGCTCGGGCTCGATGCCTGCGACGCCTTCACGATGGCGCTGGCGGAAATATCCGGCCAGCCGGTGCCGGCCAGGATCGACCGCCAGCGCGCGCAGTTGCAGGACGCGATGGTCGATACCCACTTCATGACCGGCTTCCTGCGCGTCGGCATCGCCGCCGATCCCGATCTGCTGCTGGCGCTGGGGGCGTTCCTCGCCGGTGTCGGCGCCGAAATCGTCGCCGCGGTCGCTCCGGCCCGTGCCGAGGCGCTGGCCGATGTGCCAGGCGACTCGGTGCAAATCGGCGACCTCGAAGACCTCGAACGCGGCGCGCTGGCCGGACGCGCGCAGTTGCTGATCTCCAATTCCCACGCCGCGCAGGCCGCCGAGCGCCTGCAGATCCCGCTGCTGCGCGCCGGCTTTCCGCAATACGACTGGGTCGGCGGCTACGCGCGGACCTGGGTCGGCTATCGCGGCGCGCGCGCGGCCCTGTTCGACATCGCCAACCTTTTCCTGGGCAACCACCATGACACCCCTGCCTATCGATCCATCTACCGCACCGACGCCGGCCTCGATCCGCAAGAGCGGGCGCCGGCTGGCGCTGGCCTGGTCCGCCACTAGCGAGGCGCCGGCCATGCTCAGGCTTGCCTTCGCCAGCGACGACCGCGCCACGGTCAACCAGCATTTCGGCGCCGCCGTCGGCTTCGCCATTTATGCGCTGGATGGCGAACGCTGGCAACTGGTCGAACTCGCCGAATTTCCGCCCGAGACCATGGACGGCAACGAGAACAAGCTGCCGGCCAAGATCGCCGCACTGGCCGGTTGTGCCGCCGTGTATTGCCTCGCCGCCGGCGGCTCGGCGGTCAAGCAGTTGCTGGCCGCCGGCGTGCAGCCGGTGCGCCTCGACGACGAGACGCCGATCGAAGCCTTGCTCAAGCAGGTCAGCGCCGCCATCAAGGACGGCGGCATCCCCTGGGTGGACAAGGCCCTGCGCAAGACCGGCGATGCCGCGCGCTTCGAACGCATGGCCCAGGAGGCATGGGAAGAATGAAACGCCGCAATCAATTTACCTACGGAGAAACAGCATGAGTGCAGTCCTCACCCTCGCCGCCGAAACCACCGACGATCCGATCTACCGGACCGACTTCATCATCGAAATGCTGCGCCAGACGCGCGCGCTGGACAGTTACGGCCAGTGGGACGGCAAGACGCCGCAGCAGATCCTCGACAGCTACGTGCTGACCAAGGAAAGGAAGCGCGAAATCCCGGTCATCGGCGATCCCGACGACCAGATTATTTCGCGCGTCAAATCCTTCCACAACGCGATCGCGGTGCTGATCGAAAAGGAATGCGGCCTGATGGCGGTGCCCTTCGTGCAACTCACGCACGAGGGCTTCGGCCGCGCCCTGATCGTGGTCGGCAAGCTGGTGGTGATGGACCGCACGCTGCGCGACGTGCATCGCTTCGGCTTCGAGAGCCTGTCGAAGATGAAGACCGAGGCCGACAAGTATCTCGGCGTCGCGCTGGAGATCGTCGGCAAGTATCCCGAGGTGGCGGGCCTCTGAGATGACCGACGACGAACTCAAGGACCTCGACAAGGAGGTCAAAAAACTCAAGCGCATCGCCAGCGAATGGGCGGGCCGCCTGCACGACCTGGTCGAAGACAGGCTGCCGGCCGGCTATGCCGAAATTCCCGAAATCTCCCAGGGCACGCTAGCGGCCTGCCAGGCCTGGGCGGACGCCAACGCGCGGTTGCAGGCAGCGCAGAAAGGGCTTGCATCATGAGCGCAATTGTCGGATTCACCCGCGGCGGCACCGAATGGACGCCGCAGTTCGCCGTCGCCATCGATCCGAAAAAATGCATAGGTTGCGGCCGCTGCTACAAGGTCTGCCCGCGCGAGGTGCTCGATCTCGTCGAGCGCAGCGAGGAACTGCTGGCCGACATCGACGAGGACGACCTCGACGACGACCAGATGATGGTCATGACCATCGCCAACGGCGGTGACTGCATCGGCTGCGGCTCCTGCGGCCGGGTCTGCCCCAAGGGCTGCTACTCCTACGCCGAGGCTGAAACATGACTCCGGATTCGGCGCGCCCCGTCGGCGAAGCCGTACTCGATCGGCTGCGCGCCGAGGCGGCGCAATATGGCATCGATCTGCCGGGCCTCGCCTGGGATTCGGCGCAATTCGACCAGCAACGCGATCCGGCCAGCGGCCAGGATGCGGTGCTGGCGCGCTGGCTGTGCGCGGGGCGCAAGGTCGTGCTCACGCTGCGGCCCGACGGCCACGTTTACGGCGAATGCGATCTGCTGATCGATCATCCGACTCGGCCCGGATTCTGGATGGATTTGCTGGCGATCTGGGGCCTGCCGCCGACGCTCAAATGCGAGCCGAACCTGATCGCCAGGCCGCAGTAGGTCGACGTGTCGTGTTTGCGACAAGGCTGCCGTCCCGCCAGCGCCGACTTTCGCAAAAACAGGGAGTTGCGGGCGTGGCACGGGCTTTGCGCTGTATCGGCTGACGCAACCACAATACGACAACCCGCGACACCCCCGCCCCCAAGGAGAACTGCCATGATCAATCTGACTCCCGCCGCAGCGAAAGCCATCAACCGCTTCATCAAGGGCGCCGAGAACCCGGTCGCCGGCCTGCGCATTTTCGTTTCAGGCGGCGGTTGCTCCGGCCTGCAATACGGCCTGCGCCTGGAGCAGGACAAGGCCGAGGACGACTATGAATTCGACATCGGCGCCGGCGCCATGCTGCTGGTCGATCCGATGAGCAAGCCGATGCTGGAAGGCCTGACCGTGGATTTCGTCGACAGCCTGACCCAGACCGGCTTCAAGTTCAACAACCCGAACGCCACGGGCGGCTGCGCCTGCGGCCAGTCCTTCTCCGCCTGAGGAGCCGACCATGTGGGATTACTCCGAAAAAGTCCGCGAGCATTTCTTCAACCCGCGCAACTCGGGCCCGCTGGAAAATGCCAACGGTACCGGCGACGTCGGCTCGATCAAGTGCGGCGACGCGCTGCGCCTGATGTTGAAGGTGAACCCGGATACCGAAATCATCGAGGACGCGCACTTCCAGACCTTCGGCTGCGGCTCGGCCATCGCGTCCTCTTCGGCGCTGACCGAGATCATCAAGGGCAAGACCGTCGATGAAGCGCTGCTGGTCAGCAACCAGGACATCGCCGACTACCTCGACGGCCTGCCGCCGGAGAAGATGCACTGCTCGGTGATGGGCCGCGAGGCGCTGCAGGCGGCCGTGGCCAACTTCCGCGGCGAGGTCTGGAGCGACGACCACGAGGAAGGCGACCTGGTCTGCAAGTGCTTCGCCATCGACGCCGTGATGATCGAGGACACGGTGCGCGCCAACGGCCTCAGGACGCGCGAGGAAGTGACCAACTACACCAAGGCCGGCGGTGGCTGCTCGGCCTGCCACGAGAAGATCGAGGACGTGCTGATCGCCGTGAATGGCCGCCTGTATGCGAGCGAACCGAAGCCGAAGAAGGCCCCCATGGAGTCGCCGGTCAAGCCGCAGCTCACCAACTACCAGCGCATCCGCAAGATCGAGGACACGCTGGAAGCCATCCGCCCCATGCTGCAGCGCGACCACGGCGATGTGACCCTGGTCGAGGTCGACGGCAAGAAGATCTACGTCGCCCTGTCCGGCGCCTGCCAGGGCTGCCAGATGGAGTCGGCGACCCTGGGCGGCATCCAGCACAAACTGGTCGAGGCGCTGGGCGAGCTGGTGCAAGTGCTGCCCGTCGGTGCCATGGCCCATCAATAGAGACGAGACGCTACTTGCGTCATCCCCGCGAACGCGGGGATCCAGAGGGTAGTGCTGGATTCCGGGTCGAGCCCGGAATGACGGAAATTGGAGCTATTCAGTACTTTCCAGGGAGCCGCAAATGAAGCCGATCTACATGGACAACAATGCCACGACGGCCTGCGATCCGGCCGTGGTGGAAGCCATGCTGCCTTTTTTCACCGAACAGTTCGGCAATGCCTCGTCAATCCACAGCTTCGGCGCCCAGGTCGGCAAGGCGTTGAAGGAGGCGCGGGTGCGGGTGCAAACCCTGCTCGGCGCGGCCCACGATTCGGAAATCGTGTTCACCTCCTGCGGCACCGAGTCCGACTCGACCGCCATCCTCTCGGCGATCAAGGCCCAGCCCGAGCGGCGGACCATCATCACCACGGTGGTCGAGCATCCGGCGATCCTGACCCTGTGCGACCAGCTCGAAAAGGAGGGTTATGTCGTGCACAAATTGAAGGTCAACAAGAAGGGCCGCGTCGATCTCGACGAATACAAGTCCCTGCTCAACGACCGCGTCGCCATCGTCTCCATCATGTGGGCCAACAACGAGACCGGCACGATTTTCCCGGTCGAGGAAATGGCCGAGATGGCGCATGAAAAGGGCATCATGTTCCACACCGACGCGGTGCAGGCGGTGGGCAAGCTGCCGATCGACCTCAAGACGACGAAGATCGACATGCTCTCGCTCTCCGGCCACAAGCTGCATGCGCCGAAAGGCATCGGCGTGCTCTATGTCCGCCGCAACACGCGCTTCCGCCCGCTCTTGCGCGGCGGCCACCAGGAGCGCGGGCGGCGCGCCGGCACCGAGAACTCGGCCTCCATCGTCGGCTTGGGCGTCGCCTGCGAACTGGCGCAACAGCACATGGCCGAAGAGAACACCGTGGTGAAGAAACTGCGCGACCGCCTGGAGCGCGGCATCCTCGCCAAGGTGAAGAATTCCTTCGTCAACGGCGACACTCTGTATCGCCTGCCCAATACCGCCAGCATCGCCTTCGAATACGTCGAAGGCGAGGGCATCCTGCTGCTGCTGAACAAGGAAGGCATTGCCGCATCGAGCGGTTCGGCTTGCACCTCGGGCTCGCTGGAACCTTCGCACGTGATGCGCGCGATGGGCATTCCCTACACCGCGGCGCACGGCACGATCCGCTTTTCGCTGTCGCGTTACAACAGCGAAGAGGAAGTCGACCGCGTCATCGCCACCGTGCCGCCCATCATCGCGCAACTGCGGAAACTCTCGCCCTACTGGAGCGGCGATGGTCCGGTGGCGAATCCGCAACAGGCCTTCCAGCCCGAGTACGCCTGACCGGTTCAGCTTCGACCTTGCGACGGGAGTAGGCTGGCGCCACGCCGGCGAGCGTGACCCTGGCGCGAAGGCTGAACCCTAAACGTCGATGTTCCTGGCGTAGAGCGCGTTCGACTCGATGAAGGCACGGCGCGGCTCAACGTCGTCTCCCATCAGAGTCGTGAAAATCTCGTCGGCGGCGATGGCGTCGTCGATCTGCACCCGCAACAGGCGGCGTACCGCGGGATCCATGGTCGTTTCCCACAACTGTCCCGGGTTCATTTCCCCGAGGCCCTTGTAGCGTTGCTTGGCCAGACCGCGTTCGACTTCATTAAGCATCCACTTCATGGCGTCGGCGAAACTTGTCACCGCCAGCGATTTTTCACCGCGACGAATTATCGCCCCGTCGCCCATGAGGCCGGCAATCATCTGCGCGGTACGGCGTATCTGCAGATAGTCGCCGGAGAGGAGAAAATCCTCGTCGATGCGCCCCGTGCGCAGGTTGCCATGACGCATGCGAATGACGACCAGCATCCAGCGCTCATGCTTGTCATCGAAGCGTGCCTCGATGCGAACCGCTGGCGAAAGGTAAGCCGTAATGCGTTCGGCGCTGTCCCGTGTGGCGACTTCGCTCGACGTGTCGATCGCAATATCGTGAGCCAGAAGGGCGTGCAGTACTTCACCATCGATGAAATCGGTAACGCGGGTGATTACGGCTTCCGAGAGCAGGTAGGCCCGGGCCAGCGCACCCAATGCTTCACCCTCGACCGCGACTGCCCCGGCGCGCGGCGTCAACTGCGTTCCGTCCAGAGCGAGGCGCAGCAGATGCTGGTTGAGTTCGTGGTCATCCTTGATGTAGGTCTCGCTCTTGCCGTGCTTGATCTTGTACAAGGGTGGCTGGGCGATATAAATGTGCCCGCGCTCGACCAGTTCCGGCATCTGCCGGTAAAGAAAGGTCAGCAGCAGGGTGCGGATGTGCGCACCATCGACGTCCGCGTCGGTCATGATGATGATGCGGTGGTAGCGCAGCTTGGCAATGTCGAAATCTTCGGCGCCAATGCCGCAACCGAGTGCGGTCACCAGGGTCACGATCTGCTCGCTGGAGATGACTTTGTCGTAACGGGCTTTCTCGACATTGAGCACCTTGCCGCGCAACGGCAGGATCGCCTGGAATTTTCGATCGCGTCCCTGCTTCGCCGAGCCGCCGGCGGAATCGCCCTCGACAATGTAAATCTCGCACAGGGCCGGATCCTTTTCCTGGCAATCCGCCAGTTTCCCCGGCAGGCCCAGTCCGTCAAGGACACCTTTGCGGCGCGTCATGTCGCGCGCCTTGCGGGCCGCTTCACGGGCACGCGCGGCTTCGACGATCTTTCCGGTTATGATTTTCGCATCAAGCGGACGTTCCAGCAGGTAGTCGGCCAGCTTTTGCGCGACAACCTCCTCGATCGCGGGGCGGGCCTCCGAAGAAACCAGTTTCATCTTGGTTTGCGAGGCGAACTTCGGATCGGGCATCTTCACCGAGAGTACACAGGCCAGGCCCTCGCGCATGTCGTCGCCGGTGATCTCCACTTTGGCCTTCTTGGCGATTTCGTTTTCTTCGATGTACTTGTTGATGACGCGAGTCATCGCCGCACGCAAACCGGTGAGGTGAGTGCCGCCGTCGGACTGTGGGATATTGTTGGTGAAACAGAGAACCTGTTCTGCATAGGAATCATTCCATTGCATGGCGACTTCGACATCGATATTGACGCCGTTCTGCACCGAAACTCCGGAAGAGTGAAAAACAGCCGGATGCAACACGGTCTTGGTGCGATTGATGTAATCGACGAAACCCTTGACGCCGCCGGAGAAGGCGAAATCCTCCTC
The DNA here is from genome assembly GCA_964650115.1 of uncultured Sulfuritalea sp. Lineage (GTDB taxonomy): Bacteria > Pseudomonadota > Gammaproteobacteria > Burkholderiales > Rhodocyclaceae > Sulfuritalea. The sequence continues at coordinate 10,425 of CAZYTN010000020.1, read as the reverse complement.
CTTGACGTTGCGCTGGTCGATCAGCCTGATCTTGACGCCGTTGTTGAGGAAAGACAGTTCGCGCAGGCGCTTGGCAATGATGTCGTAGTGATATTCGACGTTGCCGAAAATTTCGCCGTCAGCCATGAAATGCACTTCGGTGCCTCTCTTTTCGGTATCGCCGAGAACTTTCAGCGGAGATACCTCGACACCATTCTGGATTTCCAGCAGGCGATCGACGGCATGCCCGCGATTGAATTCCATGAGGTACTTCTTGCCCTCGCGCCTGATGATCAGACGCAGCCATTGCGACAAGGCATTGACGCAGGAGACTCCGACGCCGTGCAAACCACCGGAGACCTTGTATGAATTCTGGTTGAACTTGCCGCCGGCATGGAGTACGCACATGACGATCTCGGCGGCCGAGCGTTTGGGTTCGTGCTTGTCGTCGAACTTGATGCCGGTGGGTATGCCGCGGCCGTTGTCGGTGACCGAAATCGAGTTGTCGGTATGAATGGTGATGACTATATCGTCGCAATGACCGGCCAGAGCCTCGTCAATTGCGTTATCGACGACCTCGAATACCATGTGGTGCAAACCGGTGCCATCGGAGGTGTCGCCAATGTACATGCCTGGACGCTTTCTTACTGCCTCAAGGCCTTCAAGTTGCTGGATGCTTGATTCGTCGTAAGCGGGAGCGGTGTTGCTTTCTATCATGGGGTTCTTTTCGATTTTTATGTCAAATGCGCATCGGCATCACGACGTACTTGAACGTCTCATTGCCGGGCAACACAAAGAGTGCGCTTGAGTTGGCGTCGGCGAGATGCAGCTCGATGGTTTCGTTGCTGACGTTGTTAAGGACATCGAGCAGGTAGGTGACATTGAATCCTACGTCCAGGGCCTCGCCGCCATAGTCGATTTCAATTTCTTCCTGAGCCTCTTCCTGTTCGGCATTGCTGGAAATGATCTTGAGGCTTCCGGCGCCGAGGACGAGGCGTACGCCGCGGAACTTTTCGTTGGTGAGAATGGCTGCGCGCAGGAGTGAATGGAGTAGGGTGTTGCGCGAGAGTTTGATCAACTTGCTGTGATGCTGAGGGATGACTCGCTCATAATCGGGAAACTTGCCGTCGATCAGTTTTGAAACAAGTTCAATACCGCCAAAACTGAAACGGGCCTGGGTCGGGGTCAGGATAATTTCCAGTGGGTCGTCGTTGTCGGCCAGTTGCCGCGACAGTTCCAGCACTGTCTTGCGCGGAAGAATTACTTCGATGGGGGTCGGTGCGTTGGGAAGTACTTCAGCCGCGTAAGCAAGTCGATGGCCGTCTGTGGCGACCATACGCAATTCGTTACCTTTCGCCACCAGGAGCAAACCGTTCAGGTAGTAGCGAATATCCTGCTGCGCCATGGCGTATTGAACCAGCGCGAGCAGGCGTTTCATTTGCTTCTGGGTGATCAGTAGGCGGGAAGGTTGGCCATCGGCGCTGCCCATGCGCGGGAAATCTTCTGCGGGCAGAGTCTGCAGGTTGAAGCGGCTTTTGCCTGCCTTCAGTTGCAAACGTTTATCCTCGAACGCCAGACTGACTTCCGCGGTCTCCGGCAAGGAACGCAGAATATCCTGCAGCTTTCGTGCGCCGACAGTCATCGCCGCTTTTTCTGTTCCTATCGTCGGAGTCTGGGTCGTGATCTGAATCTCTATATCCGTGGCCAGCAAGGTGAGTTTTTCACCATCCTTTTCCATGAGAACGTTGGAAAGGATCGGCAGGGTATGGCGTTTTTCGACGATACCGCATACCGACTGCAAAGGTGACAGCAGTTGATCCCGTGGACCTTTAAATAGGAGCATATATAAATCTCTTAAGATTATTAAGGGAGACTTTTTTCTGTGGATAAGCGGTATTTTTAATGTAAATACAATTAATTAAAACGTGGATAAGCGGGGTAAAAATTGGTAGCGTGAGATGTGGATGATTGTGAATAAATTCCGTTCGGTCTCAAAAAAACAGGTTTATCCACAATTTCTCGATATCTTGTTCCGTGAAGTTGATCACAGCCTAACCTTTGATGGTTTGCATCAGGACATGCAAGTCGTTATTGAGCCTGGTGTCCTTTCCGCGCAAGTCTATGATGGTGCGGCAGGCGTGCATTACGGTGGTATGGTCGCGACCGCCAAAAGCCTCGCCAATTTCAGGCAGGCTGTGTGATGTAAGTTCGCGGGTAAGCCACATCGCAATCTGGCGCGGTCGGGCAATGGCGCGGGTGCGCTTCTGGGAGTACATGTCTGCAACTTTTATTTTATAAAAGTCGGACACGGTTTTCTGCACGAGTTCGAGGGAGATCTGCCGGTTGGTGGCGCCGATGATGTCGCGCAGCGCTTCCTTGGCGACCTCGAGATTGATTTCGCGACCATGGAAACGGGCATAAGCGACCACACGGTTGAGGGCGCCTTCGAGCTCCCTGACATTGGAGCGAAGATTTTTTGCAATCAGAAAAGAGACCTCGTCTGAAATGCTGATGTGCTCCGCCTCGGCTTTTTTCTTGAGAATGGCAATACGCATTTCGAGTTCGGGGGGTTCAATGGCGACGGTAAGCCCCCAGTCGAAACGCGAGACCAGCCGTTCTTCAAGCCCCTGAACATCTTTCGGATAGGTGTCGCAGGTGATGATGATTTGCTTTTTTGCCTCAATGAGCGCGTTGAAGGCGTAGAAGAACTCTTCCTGTGTTCGGTCCTTGCGATTGAAAAACTGGATGTCGTCGATCAAGAGGAGATCAAGCGAACGGTAGTAGCGTTTAAAAGCGTCACGCGAATTTTGCTGGAAGGCTCGCACCACGTCAGAGAAATAGTCTTCTGCATGGACATAGCGAACTTCCAGAGTCGGGTTGGCGGCATAGATTGAATTGCCGATCGCGTGAATCAGGTGTGTCTTGCCCAGGCCGACGCCGCCATAGATAAACAGCGGGTTGTAGGAAATCCCCGGGTTCATTGCCACCTGCAGGGCAGCGGCCCGAGCCAGATCGTTGGCGCGGCCGGTAACCAGGGTGTCGAAGGTGAATTCGCCGTTGAGTCTGGTTTTTTCGTATTCCGGATCAGCGGTTCTGACCGATTTAACGGCGGCGACGGGCTTTGCTGCCGGCGTTTCCTCCGTGCTGTCTGTGATGGCAGGCAGATCCGGAGTGGCATCGGCTACACCCAGATCGATGCTGACGGGAACAGAAAAAAATTCCTTGCCCAGGGCTTCAATTTGCCCCAGATAACGCTCCCGCACCCATTGCATGACAAAGCGATTTGGCGCAACGAGGCGAAAATGTGTTGGGCCGGCTTCGGCGCTTACCAGGCGCAGGCCTTTTATCCACGTGTTGAACTGCTGTGCAGGTAACTCCTGCTCAAAACGGTTCAGACAGGCAGACCAGAATTCACTCATTGCAATTGGATAGATTCGAGACCAGAGACGGCGGGATGGGGTGCTGATGCAATACTCTTTTTGTGCCGCCCACCTGTATCGGGTGGAGGTATCATTCTAGCTGTTTCAGCAATAGTTATCCACAGCCATGGCAATTGTTGTTCTTGACAAAACTGCCGTAAAACGCTGTAATCCGCCGCTTTTGTTAATTTAAGGGATATTGCCATGAAACGCACCTACCAGCCTTCGGTTGTGCGCCGCAAGCGTACCCACGGCTTCCTCGTGCGCATGCGTACCCGCGGTGGTCGTGCTGTGATACGTGCGCGTCGTGCCAAGGGCCGTCATCGTCTCGCCGTCTGAGCACGGGACTTCGTTTCGCTCAGAGCAGCGCCTGCATCGGCCGGAAGAATTTTCAGCCGTCTTGGCGGCTCGACAGGTAGTGCGGGGCGCGTGTTTCGATCTTCACTTTCGTCCGGCGAATGCCGCGAGCGGAGCACGGATAGGATTGATTGTACCGAAGCGCCTGGCGCGCGCCGCATCGTTGCGGAACGCCATCAAGCGGCAGGGACGGGAGGCTTTTCGCCTGGTTGCGTCTGCAATTCGGCCGTGCGATCTGGTCCTGCGCTTGACGCGGCCTGTCCAGAGCGTCGGTGCCAAAGACAGTGCGCAGCGGAAAATTTGGCGTGCGGAAATTGAAGCTCTCTTGAGGCATTTTCTGACGTGATCGCTATGAGATCCTTGTTTGTCCAGCCGCTGTTGTGGCTGATCCGCGTCTACCAGCTGGCAATCAGCCCCATGCTGGGTAATCGCTGCCGTTTTTATCCAAGTTGCTCGGAGTATTCCATGGAAGCTCTGCGCCGCCATGGCCTGTTCAGGGGTTTATGGCTGAGCGCGCGGCGGCTAGGACATTGTCATCCATGGCATCCGGGCGGATTTGACCCGGTCCCTTGATTTTCTGTATTTCTGACCTGAATCACTGCCGAGACGGTAATGGATAATCGACGATTGATCCTGCTTTTGGTGTTCAGTTTTTCGCTGATCATGCTCTGGGACGCCTGGCAAAAACAGAGTCAGCCCAAGGTGGCTACCGCGACGACGACAGTACCCAAGGCGGGTGCACCGGCGGGCGCGGTGCCGACGCCTACTTTGCCGCCTGGCGGCCCTGGGACTGTCCCGGTTGCGGTTCCGCCGACTGCGGTTGCGGTTGCACCTGGAACTGCGACCGCGACGATCCGGACCGACTTGTATGTAGCCGATATTTCGTCGCAGGGCGGCGACATTACGCGGCTCGAATTGGTTCGCCATCCCGAGACCGAAGACAAGGCTAAGCATTTCGTGCTGTTTGACAACAGCGTCAAGCACATCTACCTGGTTCAATCCGGAGTGATCGGCGAAGGCTTGCCGAACCATAAGGCCGAGTGGAAACTGGCGTCCGGCGAGCATGTGCTCAAGGATGGTGAGCAAAAGCTAGAAGTCCGCCTGGAGGCGAACACGGCAAGTGGCGGCAAAGTTGCGAAGACTTATGTCTTCCAGCGCGGCAGCTATCAGATCGAGGTGCGTCAAGAGGGTGCGACCCCGGGCGCCCATGCCTACTACCAGTTCACCCGTGATGGCAAGCCGGCGGAAGGCCAGGGCAATGCCATGATGATGGGGGTGGTGACCTTCACGGGACCGGCTGTTTATACCGATGCCGAAAAATTCCAGAAGGTGGAATTCGCCGACATCCTCAAGAGCAAGGCCAAGTTTGCACAGAAGGCCGATAACGGCTGGTTGGCGATGGTGCAGCATTACTTTGTGGCGGCATGGTTGCCCGCCGCCGGCACAGCGCGCGAATATTTCATGCGCAAGGTGGGAGAAGACCTCTACTCGGCCGGCGTGATAGTCCCGGTAGCCGCGGACGGCAAGAGCGCGATATCGCTTTACGCCGGGCCGCAGGAGCAGGACAAGCTGGAGAAGATCGCCCCCGGGCTCGATCTGGTCGTGGATTACGGGTGGTTGACGGTAATCGCGGCACCGCTGTTCTGGGTGTTGGGAGCGATCTACAAGCTGGTCGGCAACTGGGGTTGGGCGATCATGGGCCTTACCCTCTTGCTCAAGCTCGCGTTCTTCCCGCTGTCCGCCGCCAGCTACAAGTCGATGGCCAAAATGCGCGTGCTTACACCAAAGCTGGTGAAGCTCAAGGAAACCTATGGTGATGACAAGCAGCGCCTGAACCAGGAAATGATGGCCTTGTACAAGAGGGAGAAGGTGAATCCCCTCGGCGGCTGCCTGCCGGTGCTGGTGCAGATTCCGGTCTTCATTGCGCTCTACTGGGTGTTGCTGGGTACCGTCGAGATGCGCAACGCGCCCTGGCTGGGCTGGATCACCGACTTGTCGGTGAAGGATCCCTACTATGTGCTGCCGCTGATCATGGGTGCCACCATGTTCATCCAGACCAAGCTCAACCCGACCCCGCCTGACCCGATACAGGCCAAGGTGATGTTGTTCATGCCCATCATGTTTACCGGCATGTTCCTGTTTTTCCCGGCCGGTCTGGTTCTCTACTGGACGGTGAACAATATCCTGTCGATCGCCCAGCAGTGGCAAATTACCCGTCTCGTCGAGGCTGGGGAAAAGAAGTAGCCGAGATTCCGGTCGCGAGTGGCCGGAGAACTTGTTGGCGCCCTTCGCGCTGACTCCAGGAGAGCCGGATGGGACAGCCGCGCACCGGAATCATCGCCGCCATCGCCACGGCATCCGGCCGCGGCGGCATCGGGGTGGTGCGGGTGTCCGGTGCAGGCCTGCTGCCTTTTGCCGAGGCGCTGACCGGCAGGCAGCCGCTACCGCGCCACGCCACGCTCAGTAGCTTTCTCGGGGCTGACGGGGTCGCCATCGATCAGGGAATTCAGTTGTTTTTTCCGGCACCGCATTCCTTTACCGGTGAGGATGTGCTGGAACTGCAGGGGCACGGCGGCCCCGTAGTCCTGCAGATGCTGCTGACGCGCTGCCTCGAACTGGGCGCCCGCCTGGCCGAGCCGGGGGAATTCTCGCAGCGAGCCTTCCTCAACGACAAACTGGATCTGGTTCAGGCGGAAGCAGTCGCCGATCTGATCGAAGCTGGTACGGCTGCGGCCGCCCGCTCGGCATTGCGCTCGCTGTCGGGCGAGTTCTCGCGCGAGGTCAAGGGGCTGGTTGCGCGCCTTACCGAATTGCGCATGCTGGTCGAAGCGACGCTGGATTTTCCCGAAGAGGAAATCGATGTCCTCAGGGATACGGATGCGGCGCAGCGCCTTGGAGGAATTTGCGTCGATCTTTCGTCGCTGCTGGCCCGGGCACGCGCCGGAAGCCTGTTGCGTTCCGGCCTGCATGTGGTGCTGGCCGGCTTGCCCAATGTCGGCAAGTCCTCATTGTTGAATCGCCTCGCCGGCGAGGAGCGTGCCATCGTCACCGAAGTCGCCGGCACGACGCGTGATGCGGTGCGCGAAACGATACAGGTCGAGGGCATTCCGCTGCACATCATCGACACGGCGGGACTGCGCGAAACCGACGACATGGTGGAGAAGATCGGCGTCGAGCGGGCCTGGCGGGAAATAGAGCGGGCTGATGTGGTGTTGCAACTGCTGGATGCGCGCTGTGGCGAAACGCCGGCGGATCATGCGATCGCCGTGCGCCTTCCCGCCGGGATCGAACGCATTGTGGTCGAGAACAAATGCGATCTGGCCGGCGCCGCGCCGGCACGCTATACGAAGGCGGGTCACGTGCATTTGCGCCTGTCGGCAAAGAGCGGGGAGGGCGTCGCCCTGCTGCACGACGAGTTGCTGCGGGTGGCCGGCTGGAGCGGGCACGGCGAAGACGTGGTGCTGGCGCGCGAACGCCACCTCGAAGCGCTGGGGGTTGCCGCAGAAAAGTCGGCGCTGGCGGCACGGCGTCTGGATCAGATCGAACTCTGCGCGGAAGAACTGCGCCTGGCGCAGGAGGCACTTTCACGCATCACCGGTGAATTCACCGCCGACGATTTGCTGGGGGAGATTTTCTCCCGCTTCTGCATCGGTAAATAGGCTGCCGCCATGGCCGAAGTGGACCTGGTCCTTTTGCTGGCAGCCGCCCTGTTTGCCGGATTTGTCGATGCGGTGGCTGGCGGTGGCGGCCTGATCCAGGTGCCGAGCCTGCTGATGGCGCTGCCTGCCGAGTCTCCGGCCACGGTGTTTGGCACTAACAAGGTGGCGAGTATCTTCGGCACCGGCAATGCCGCCCTGCGCTATGCCCGCCGCATTGCGCTGCCGTGGCGCATCGCGCTACCGGCCGCCGCCGCCGCCTTCCTGTTTTCCTTTGTCGGGGCGGCGGCGGTAGCGTGGATGCCCAAGTCCGTGGTGCGGCCTCTTGTGCTCTGCCTGTTGTTTCTGGTCTTGATCTATACGGTGGTGAGGCCGGAATTCGGCGTTGTCCCCGGCGACAGGTTGGCGCCGCGTGCGGAGCGGCGGGTGGCTTTGTTGGTAGGTGCGGTACTGGGTTTCTATGATGGTTTTTTTGGACCCGGCGCCGGCAGCTTCATGATCTTTGCGTTCGTGCATTGGTTCAGGCTCGATTTCCTGCATGCATCTAGTGCAGCCAAGGTGGTCAATTTCTCTACCAATGCGGCAGCGTTGGCCTACTTTGCGCCAAGCGGGCATGTGCTTTGGCTCGTCGGGCTGGGAATGGCCGTCTTCAATATCGCCGGCGCGTTACTCGGTGCGCGCCTGGCCTTGCGCCATGGCAGTGGATTTGTACGCGGGGTCTTCATTGCAGTGGCGGCGGTGCTGATTGCCCGTCTCGGCTATGACAGCTTCGCCTGAATCAGGCCAAACAGCCTACGTCGTTTCACGTGAAACTGAAAAGTCACGGTTTCACGTGAAACATTGACGGCGGCGCGGTGTGGACGCCCGTTGCGCTTGGTGCCGATAAACATCCCCCTCCGGCCTCGGCTGAGGCTGTGTTTTTGAAATCAGAGGCGTATGATTGCGCCTCTTTTGCTTTTGGCGCCATCCCGGCTGCCAAGGGTGGCCTTTGAAACCGGGTTTTCTTTTAGGCGCACGGCGTGCAATTCTCTGCTTCATTCGATGTCATTGTGATTGGTGGCGGCCATGCGGGTACCGAGGCGGCGCTGGCTGCTGCACGTTCAGGCGCGCGGACATTGCTGCTGACGCACAACATCGAAACCCTGGGGGCCATGTCCTGCAACCCCTCGATCGGCGGTATCGGCAAAGGCCACCTGGTCAAGGAAGTCGACGCGCTCGGCGGCGCGATGGCTGCGGCTACCGACGAGTCCGGCATCCAGTTTCGCATCCTGAATGCCTCGAAGGGCCCCGCCGTGCGTGCGACTCGGGCCCAGGCTGATCGGCAGCTCTACAAGCGGGCGATTCGTGCCCGCCTCGAAAATCAGCCCAACCTGACGCTCTTTCAGCAGGCGGCGGACGATCTGATTCTCAGCGGCGAGCGGGTGAGCGGGGTGGTGACTCAGCTGGGCATCCGTTTCGAGGCTCCGGCGGTGGTATTGACGGCCGGTACCTTCCTCAATGGTCTGGTGCATGTCGGACTGTCGAATTACCGTGCTGGGCGTTTCGGTGATCCGGCGGCGATATCCCTGGCCGAGCGTCTGAAGGAAATTCGATTGCCGGTGGGTCGCCTCAAGACCGGGACACCCCCCCGCCTGGATGGGCGCAGCATCGACTATTCGCTGCTTCAGGAACAGCCCGGAGATGATCCGGTGCCCGTGTTCTCCTTCATGGGCACGCGCAGTCAGCATCCGCGCCAGCTTCCCTGCTGGATAACGCATACCAACAGCCGGACCCACGACATCATTCGTTCGGGCCTGGATCGGTCGCCGATGTTCACGGGCGTCATCGAGGGTGTAGGGCCGCGCTACTGCCCGTCGATCGAAGACAAGATTCACCGCTTCGCCGGCAAGGACAGCCATCAGATATTTCTCGAGCCGGAAGGCCTCGACACCCACGAAATGTATCCGCAGGGTGTCTCCACCAGCCTGCCCTTCGATATTCAACTGGCTCTGCTACGCTCCATTCGCGGACTTGAGAACGTGCATATCACCCGTCCCGGCTACGCCATCGAATACGACTATTTCGACCCGCGCAATCTCAAGGACAGCCTGGAAACCAAGTCGATCACCGGCCTGTTTTTCGCCGGTCAGATCAACGGCACTACGGGTTATGAAGAGGCGGCAGCACAAGGCTTGCTGGCGGGAATCAATGGCGCGCGCTATGCGAAGCAGTTGCCGGCGTGGTCGCCGCGCCGCGATCAGGCCTACCTCGGCGTGCTGGTGGACGATTTGATTACGCGCGGCGTATCCGAGCCCTACCGGATGTTTACCAGTCGCGCCGAGTATCGTCTTTCCCTGCGCGAGGACAATGCCGATTCGCGCCTGACCGAGGTCGGCCGCGAATTGGGCCTGGTGAATGACCTGCGCTGGGACGCCTTCAACCGCAAGCGCGATGCCGTGGCGCGGGAGACCGAGCGCCTGAAGGCCACCTGGGTCAATCCGCGCCAGTTGCCGGAGGTCGATGCCGTGCGCGTTCTGGGCCAGCCGATGGAACGCGAATACCGCTTGTTCGACCTGCTGCGACGGCCCGAGGTCAGCTACGCCGGCCTGCTGTCGCTGCCGGGGGCGGGCGAAGGGCTTGTGCTTCCCGAGTTCATCGAACAGGTCGAGATCGAGGCCAAATACCAAGGCTACATCGAGCGACAAAAGGACGAGATCGAAAAGAGTCTCGCCCAGGAATCATTGCTGCTGCCGAACGATATCGATTACGCAGAGGTGCCCGGCCTGTCCTTCGAGGTAAGGCAGAAGCTCGCCCTGGTACGACCGCAAACTCTCGGACAAGCATCGCGCCTGCAGGGCGTGACTCCGGCGGCGATTTCCCTGCTGTTGGTCCATCTCAAGCGGCGCAAGGCGGCATGAGGCTGGCGCAGCAATTAGGCGAGGGTCTCGCGGCCCTGGGACTTGAGTTACCGGATGCGGTACAGGCGAAACTTCTGGCCTATGTCGCGCTGCTGAAAAAGTGGAACGCGACCTATA
>CAZYTN010000019.1:5035-19896 GCA_964650115.1 uncultured Sulfuritalea sp. | reverse complement strand
CTCCGGCCGCCGACGTCACCGCCGACGACGGCATCCGCCACCAGATATGGGTGCTCGGCGATGCCACGCGCATTGCCGCGATCACGCAGGCTTTCGACGCGATGAAGGCGCTCTACATTGCCGATGGCCACCATCGCTCCGCTGCCGCCTCGCGCGTGGCCGCGGCACGCCACCAGCAGGGGCGGGAACAGGCGGCCGACTCCTTCCTGTCGGTGATATTCCCGCATCATCAGATGAAGATCCTCGACTACAACCGCGTGGTCAAGGATCTGCACGGATTCGACGCAGCCGCGCTGCTGCAGAAACTGGGCAAGGCCTTCCGCCTTGAGGCCAGCGCGCAGCGCGTACATCCTGCGCGACCCGGAGAGTTCGGCATGTACCTCGCCGGCAAATGGCACAAGCTGGTGATCAAGCCCGAACTGGTGCCGACCGACCCCGTCGCCAGCCTCGATGTCTCGCTGCTCTCCGACCATGTGCTGGGACCGCTGCTGGGCATTGCCGACCTGCGGCGCGACAAGCGCATCGATTTCGTCGGCGGCATCCGCGGCCTGGCCGAACTGGAAAAGCGCGTCGATTCCGGCGAGATGGCCGTGGCCTTCGCCCTGCATCCGACGCACATGGACCAACTCATGGCCGTGGCCGACAGCAACGCGGTCATGCCGCCAAAGTCGACCTGGTTCGAGCCGAAGCTGGCCGACGGGCTGGTCTCGCACGTGCTCGATTAAGCGCCTTCCGGGCGCACCAACACAAAGGGCAACCCTCGGGTTGCCCTTTCTCATTGAAGCGAGCCTGCTTACTTCTTCTTGGCGGCCGGCTTCTTTGCTGCCGGCTTGGCGGCGGGCTTCTTCGCGGCGGCGGGCTTCTTGGCCAGCGGCTTCTTGCCGGCAACGGCAGCCTTCAGGCCGGCGCCTGCAGAAAACTTCGGTACCGACTTGGCGGCAATTTTCAGCACGGCACCCGTTTTCGGGTTCTTGCCGGTGCGCGCCGCGCGATTCACGGACTTGAAGGTACCGAAGCCGATCAGGGCAACCGGATTGCCTTTGGCAATTACTGCGGTGATGACTTCGGTCATCGCATCGATGGCCTTGTTCACGGCGGCCTTGGAAAGTTCGGCACGCTCGGCTACTGCGTCGATCAGTTCGCTCTTGTTCATTGAATTCCCCTCTGGTTTAGAAAGGCGCATTGTTCCACTAAATCTGCCGTAGTTGCAAGCCCTGCGGACGAATCTTGTCAAAAATTTACGACACTGGCGCAACTCCGACTTCCTTGCGTACCGACCAATCAGCGGAGGAAGTTCCTCAGAGACCCTTTACCGCATATACGGCCGGCAGGTTGCGCCACGCCCCCTTCACGTCCATGCCGTAGCCGAAAACATAGCGATTCGGCAGATGCACGCCAACGAAATCCGCGGCAATCGGCTTGCTGCGACCGAGATTCTTGTCGGCGAACACGGCACTCAGCACGTCGCTGGCGCCTTGCGCGCGCAGGCGCCTGACGATCTCGGCCATGGTCACGCCCTCGTCGAGAATGTCATCCACGACCAGCACGACGCGACCCGCGACGGATGAGCGCGGCTCGACAATCCAGGAAAGCTGTCCGCCGCTGGTGACATCGCCGTAGCGCGTGACATGCAGGTAATCGAAGTCCAGGGGAAAGGCCAGTTGCGGCAGGAGCTGACCGGTGAATACCACGGCGCCGCCCATCACCGCCAGCACCAGCGGATTGATGGCGGCCAGGCGTGCGGTAATTTCCGCGGCAACGCGCCGTACCGCCAGCGCCGACTCTTCGGCCGAAACCAGCAGATCGGCTTCGTCGAAAATCCTTTGCGCTTCCTGCGGGCTCATTTTATGTTCTTCAGCATGGCGGCGAAATCCTTCCCCACCTCCGGATGGCGCAGACCGAAAGCCACGGTCGCTTCCAGATAGCCCAGCTTGGAACCGCAATCATAACGGGTACCCTGGTAGCGATAGGCCAGCACCTGCTCCTCGGCCAGCAGCGCGGCAATGCCGTCGGTGAGCTGAATTTCGCCACCGGTGCCCTTGCCGATGCGAGCCAGGTGGTGAAAGATGCGCGGCGTCAGCACATAGCGACCGACCACGGCGAGGGTCGATGGTGCGTCCTCGGGCCTGGGTTTTTCCACGATGCGCAGGATCTGTTCCAATCCATCGGTCATCGGCTTGCTGTCCACGATGCCGTAGCTGCGGGTGTCTTCCCGCGCCACCTGCTGCACGCCGATCACCGACGTACGGTAATAGTCATAAACATCCACCATCTGCTTCATCACCGGCGGCTCGCCGTCGATCAGGTCATCGGCCAGCAGCACGGCGAAAGGTTCCTCGCCCACCGCCGGATAGGCGCAGAGCACCGCATGGCCCAGGCCGAGGGCCTCCGGCTGGCGGATGTAGATGCAGTTGATGTTCTTCGGCAGCATGTTCCGGACCAACTCCAGCAACTCCGTCTTGCCGCGGTATTCAAGCTCGCTTTCCAGCTCGTAGGCCTTGTCGAAATGGTCCTCGATGGCGCGCTTGGAGCGACCGGTGACGAAGATCATGTCGGTGATGCCGGCGGCGACCGCCTCCTCCACCGCGTACTGGATCAGCGGCTTGTCCACGATGGGCATCATTTCCTTGGGGCTGGCCTTGGTCGCCGGCAGGAAACGGGTGCCGAGACCGGCGACGGGAAAGACGGCCTTTGTAACTTTTTTCACGATTCTGTCTCCACACCAAGCTAACGAGGTGGTCACAAAATGCGACCACCTGTGAGTAACTCTTGAAACTGCATCTCATCCAAAATGCTAACGCCCAAGGCCTGAGCCTTGTCGAGCTTGGAGCCGGCTTCGGCGCCGGCCACCACGTAATCGGTCTTCTTCGACACCGAGCCGGCCACCTTGCCGCCCAGTGCCTCGATCATGTCTTTCGCTTCATCGCGCGTCAGCGTCGGCAGCGTGCCGGTGAGGACGAAGGTCTTGCCGGCAATCGGCGAATTCACCACCGCCGACGACTCGCCCTCGGTCCAGGTAACCCCGGCCGCCCGCAGTTGCTCGATCACCTCAACATTGTGCGGCTCGGCGAAGAAGCGGACGATGGATGCCGCCACCACGGGGCCGACATCGGGGACCTGCTGCAGTCGCTCTGCATCGGCAGCGATCAGCGCGTCGAGATTGCCGAAATGCCGCGCCAGATCCTTCGCCGTCGCCTCGCCGACATTGCGGATGCCCAGGGCGAAGATGAAGCGCGCCAGCGTGGTCTGTTTGCTTTTCTCGATGGCCGCGAGAATGTTGGCCGCGGACTTTTCCGCCATGCGTTCGAGGTTGGCCATCGCCAGCAGGCCGAGCTTGTAGAGGTCGGCCGGCGTCTTGACGATGGCGTTATCCACCAGTTGCTCGACCAGTTTGTCGCCAAGCCCCTCGATGTCCATCGCGCGGCGTCCGGCGAAATGCAGCAGCGCCTGCTTGCGCTGCGCCGGGCAGAACAGGCCGCCCATGCAACGCGCGATGGCCTCTTCCTCGGGCTTCTCGATCGCAGAATTGCAAACCGGGCAGGTCTTCGGCAGTTCGAAAGCGGCACGCAGCGGCTCGCCACCCAACTTCATCGGCCGCTTGTCGAGGACGACCGCCACCACTTCGGGAATCACGTCGCCGGCGCGCCGCACCACCACGGTATCGCCGACGCGAACATCCTTGCGCCGCGCCTCGGCCTCGTTGTGCAGCGTGGCATTGGTCACCGTCACGCCGCCGACGAAGACCGGCGCGAGGCGCGCCACCGGGGTGATGGCGCCGGTGCGGCCGACCTGCACCTCGATCGCTTCCACGGTGGTCAGCGCTTCCTCGGCCGGGTACTTGTGCGCCACCGCCCAGCGCGGCTCGCGCGTGACGAAGCCCAGCCGCTGCTGCAGCGCCAGCGAATTCACCTTGTAGACCACGCCGTCGATGTCGAAAGGCAGTGCATCGCGCGCTTCGCGCATGCGCGCATGAAAACCGATCAGTCCATCCGCACCCTGCACCACCGCGCGCTGCCCGCACACTGGCAGGCCGAACGCGGCCAGCGCATCGAGTACGCCCGCGTGCGTCGCAGGATCATCCCAGCCAAGGGTCTCGCCCAGACCATAGGCATAGAAGGACAGCGGCCGCTCGGCGGCGATGGCCGGATCGAGCTGGCGGATGCTGCCGGCGGCGCCGTTGCGCGGATTGACCAGCGTCGGCCGCCCCAGCGCACGCTGTTTGTCGTTGTAGCGTTCGAAATCGGGGCGGCTGATGAACACTTCGCCACGCACTTCCAGCACCCGCGGTGCCTCGCCCTGCAAGCGCAGCGGAATGCGCTGCACGGTGCGGATGTTCTGCGTCACGTCCTCTCCGGTTTCGCCGTCGCCGCGCGTCGCGGCCTGCACCAGCACGCCACTCTCATAACGCAGGTTGATGGCGAGGCCGTCGAACTTGAGCTCGGCGGCATACTCGATGGCGGCCTCTTCCTCGTTCAGTCCCAGTTCGCGCCGCACGCGGGCATCGAAGGCCCGCGCGCCCGAAGGTTCGGTATCCGTTTCGGTGCGAATCGACAGCATCGGCACCCCATGCCGCACGGGAGCGAACCCGGGCAGAGGCTTGCCGCCGACCCGCTGCGTCGGCGAGTCGGCGCTGATCAGTTGCGGATGCGCGGCCTCCAGTGCCTGCAGCTCGCGGAAAAGCCTGTCGTACTCCGCATCGGGAATGGTCGGCGCGTCGAGCACGTAATAGGCATGGTCGTGCTGTTCGATCTCACGGCGCAATACCGCCACGCGTACTGCGGCGTCCATCGGTATCCCGGAGCTTATGAAAACAGCCGCAGGGCCCGCGTGCTGCCCGGCGCAATGCCGGCCTCGCGCATGCGCTGCTGCAGCTCGGCCGTCCTGGCGCGAATCGCATCGATCATGGCATCGGCCAGCGGTGCGCGCTGCGCATCCACCAGCACGCCGCCCAGTGCCGCAGAAAGTTGCCGCGCGGTCGCCAGCATGCGGTCGAAGGCCAGCGTGCCATCCGTCACGCGCGGCACATCGAGGCTCAGTGTCAGGCCGTGCGTTGCCAGCGACTTGATCGAGTCGGCTTCCAGGCGCTCGGCGCCGAGATTGGCCACGGTAAACAGTTCGCCGCCTTCGGCGTCGCGGGCGCGAAACACGCCGTCCGCTTCCAGCGCCAGGCCCGCCGCCTCCGCCACGCCACGCAGCTTGGTGCCGGCGAATACGCCGCCCGAGGCTTCAACGACATGCAGCACGAACTGGAGGTCCACCGCGGCGCAGAATTCATCGAGCTTTGCGGCACGCATTACGATTTCGCCGCGCGCAGGCAGTTCCAGCGCGGCAGCCGTCTGCAGCGCCAGTTGCTGCACGCCATCGAAGAAGCGCGCCAGTTCGCTGTCGGAGATCGCGCCGCGGCGATCGGCCAGCTGGATCGCGACCGCCCATTCGCCGTAACGTCCGGTGTCGTGGGCATCGACCGGCTGCCAGGTCGCCTCCGCATCGCCATCGGCAGTTTTCTTCGCCAGCCAGTGCACCGGCTTGCTCAATTCCCCCGCCCAGGTGTTCTGGATGGCCCAGACGGCAGGCGCCGGGACCGGATCGGCCGCCACCAGATGCAGTACGCAATCCGCGACAGGATCGGCGCACTCGGGAAACAGCGGCGGCGGTGCAACGTCCTGTATCTCCTGTGCGACATCGACAACGGCCGCCGTACCTTCAGCGCCGAAAAACTCCGCCGCATCGCCGGTTTCGTCACCAAAATGCGGTTCCTGCCGCTCCCCGTCTTCCGTTCCGAAGGAAGCCCCGGCAAGGGATGTTCCCGGTTCCTCGTCATCCGGCAGCAGGGCATCGTCCTGCCTGCCCCTGAATATCCGGTCGGCGGTCTTGCGGTGCTGGCGGTCCTGCCAGATGTTGTAGCCCCAGACCATGGCCACCCCTGCCATCCCGGCCCCGATCAAAGCGATTTGCAGTTCGCTGATTGCCATGTTCAAGCCACCCTGTTTTCGGTCTGCTACGCTGCCTGCTGCTCGTCGGCCAGACGCAGCGCTTCTTCGATATCGACTTCCACCACGCGCGACACGCCCTGCTCCTGCATGGTCACGCCGATCAGTTGCTGCGCCATTTCCATGGCGATCTTGTTGTGCGAAATGAAGACGAACTGGGTCTGCACCGACATGCGCTTGACCATGTCGCAAAAGCGCACGGTATTCGAGTCGTCGAGCGGCGCGTCGACTTCGTCGAGCATGCAGAACGGCGCCGGATTCAGCTGGAACAGCGCGAACACCAGGGCGATCGCGGTCAGCGCCTTCTCGCCGCCCGACAGCAGATGAATCGTGGTGTTCTTCTTGCCCGGCGGCTGCGCCATGATCTGGATGCCGGCGTCGAGGATTTCGTCGCCGGTCAGGATCAGCCGCGCTTCGCCGCCGCCGAACAGCTGCGGGAAGAGCGTGCCGAAATGCTGGTTGACCGAGTTGTAGGTCTCCTGCAACTGTTCGCGCGTTTCCCTGTCGATGCGCCGGATGGCGTCTTCCAGCGTGCCGATGGCCTCGGCGAGGTCGGCCGATTGGGCATCGAGGAAGCCCTTGCGTTCGGACGCCGTGGCCAGTTCTTCCAGCGCGGCAAGGTTGACCGGGCCCAGGGTTTCGATCTCGGCGTTGATCTGGGCGATTTCGCCTTGCAGGACATTGTCCTTGAGCCTGTCGGCGCCGCCAGCGTTGAGTTCGTCGAGGAATGGCGCTTCGTCGGCCTCGCTCACGACGTGAACTTCGGCCAGCCGCTCGCGGAACTGTTCCTCGTTCATCTGCGCCGCCTGCGCCTTGAGCCGCAGGTCGTTGATCTTGTCGCGCAGGGGAACCACGCCCTGTTCCGTTTTCATGCGCTGCTCGTCGAGGCTGCGCAGCTCGGAAGCCGCCGTTTCGAGCACGTTGCGCCGTTCCGCCAGCGCCGACTCCTTGTCGCGCTTGCCATCCAGCGCGGCGTGCAATTGTTCCTGCAGCACGGTATCACTGATGCCGGCCAGTTCCGTGCGGGCGGCGCCGGTTTCAGTTTCGATGCGCTGCAGCTGGCTGCCTGCCGTGGCCCCGGCGCGCGCATTGTCGTCCAGTTTCGACAGGCACTCGCGTTCGGAAAAACCCGCCTCCTGCGCTTCGCGCCCGAGCTGGACTTCCAGGGCCCGCGCCTCGCGCAATGCTGCATCCTTCTGCCGGTGCAATTCCAGCGCCTGCTCGAGGCGTCCGCGTACCTCATCGAGGCGCTCGCGCTGCCGTTCGCCTTCGGCCTCGGCGCGCTCGCGACGAGCCTGCTCGGTCTCGTCCTGGCGCTGCAGTTCGGCCAGGTCGCGGTCGATCTGCGCCGAACGTTCTTCGAAACGGGTCTGCGCCTGTGTCAGCTTCAGCGCCTCCACCTGCGCCGCATGAAAGGCCTGCTGCGCCTCCTGCATCGCACGCCGCGCCGCGCCGAGCTGGCCCTGGGCTTCGGCCAGCGACTGTTCGGCCGTGCGCTGCACTTCGCGTGCCGCATCCTCGGCGGCGGCACGGACAGCAAGCACGCCGGCCAGTTCGTCTATCTCGCGCTGGCGTTCGATGACGCCGTGGGTCTTGGCATCCGGTACATACAATGTGAGGCCGGCAGGGGTCAGCAGGTGTCCGGCGCGCGAAACGCGTTGGCCCTGTGCCAGCGGCAATTCGGTGCTCAGGTCGTCGGCGACGGCGACGCCGGCCAGCCATTCGTCCAGCACGCCGGCCCAGCGCGCATCGTCGCAGCGTACCTTGCTGCGCAGGCTGTCGCCGCTTGCGGCGGTCGCCGCCGGGTTTCCTGCCAGCGCCAGCGTCAGAATCGCCGGCGGCGGTTCCGCCAAAGCGGCGCGCAAGGTATCGGCATCGGCGGCAAGCGCCGAGAAGCGTTCGCGCAGCACGGCTTCGATTGCGGTTTCCCAGCCGGCCTCGACCTGGATCGCCTGCCACAGGGGTTTGGCATCGGTCAGATTGCGCGCCTTGAGCCACTCGCCGATCTCGCCGCTTTGCGCGACCTTGGCCTGCAACTGGGCCAGCGCATCATGGCGGGCGCGTGTCTCGGTCAGGCTGCGATGCGCGGCCTGCAGCGCTTCGCGGGCGGCGCGCAGCTGTGCCTCGGCCGCCGGTACGGCGGCCTGCAGCGCCGCGAGGCGCTCCTGCGCCACCGCCAGTGCGGCCTCGGCACTCCTCTCGCGTTCCTGCGATGCGACCAGCAAGGCCGCATCGGGGGCGCCCAGGGCCTGGCGATCCTGCTCCAGCCGGCTGCGACGCTGCACCAGGTTGTCCAGCGCACGCTGCGCATGCCCCTTGTCGGCCTCGGCCAGACGCAAGGCCTGCTCGGCGTCGCTCAAGCTGCGGCGGGCCTCGGTAACATCGGTAGCGGCCGTCTGCAGGGCATCCTCGGCATCGGGCAGACGGGCAGCGGCTTCTTCATGGCGAGCGGTAGCCGTGGCGGAACGGCTGCGGGAATTCTCCAGTAGCAGCTCCCAGCGCGCTTGATCCTCGGCCAACTGGCTTTGCTGTCCGTGCCAGTGGGTCTCCTCGGCGCCCAACTGTCCGAGCCGCGCTTCCAGCCGCGAGCGTGAATCGCGCAAATGGCCGATCTCGGATTCAAGGCGACTGACTTCGGCGTTGGCCGCGAACATCTCGGCCTGCGCCGCATGCAGGGTATCCGACGCGGAATAGTGGCTCTCGCGGGCATGTTCGACGCGCGCCTCGATTTCACGCAGTTGCGCAGTTTCGGCCTCGACGCGATTCACGGCTTCGTCCACCTGGCGTGCCAGGCGCTGGCTGTCCTGCCGGGCGTCGTTGCGCTTCTTCAGCCACAGCAGGGTCTGCTTGCGCGACACGCACTGGTGCAGGTCGCGATACTGCTGTGCCACGGCCGCCTGGGCTTGCAGATGGCTGACCTGGGTTTCCAGCTCGTTGCGGATGTCATCGACGCGGGCGATGTTCTCGCGCGCATCTTCCAGGCGGTGTTCGGTTTCCTTGCGGCGTTCCTTGTACTTGGTGACGCCGGCCGCTTCTTCGAGGAAAAAGCGCAACTCGTCGGGCTTGGCCTCGACGATGCGCGAGATCATGCCCTGGCCGATGATGGCGTAGGCGCGCGGCCCCAGGCCGGTGCCGAGGAAGAGGTCGATCACGTCGCGGCGGCGCACGTGCAGGTTATTGATGTAGTAGCTGGAGTTGCCCTCGCGATCGAGCAGGCGCTTGACCGTGATTTCGGTGTACTGGCTCCACTGCCCGGCAGCGCGGCCCTGGGCGTTGTCGAAAAACAGCTCGACGCTGGCGCGGCTGACTTCCTTGCGGTTGCCGGCCCCCTTGAAAATCACGTCCTGGATAGATTCGCCGCGCAGCTCGGAAGCCTTGGATTCACCCAGCACCCAGCGCACGGCGTCGATGATGTTCGATTTGCCGCAGCCATTGGGGCCGACCACGCCCGCCAACTGGCCGGGGAAAAGCACGGTGGTGGGCTCGACAAAGGACTTGAAGCCCGAAAGTTTCAGCTTGTTTAAGCGCACGAGGGATGAACCGGAAAAAGGATGACAAAAACACGACTCTGAAGCCGCGCCATTATAATCTGTCCCGCCCTTCTTACCCGCCATCGCACAGCATGCCAAAGCCAGCCAACCAGACCCGCGCCAAGTCCCTGGAAACCTTCGCCAATCCGGCGCCGCACCGGGATTACCGGATCCACATGGAAATACCGGAGTTTTCCTGCCTCTGCCCCAAGACCGGGCAGCCGGATTTCGCCGTGCTGACGCTGGATTACATCCCTGACAAGCTTTGCGTCGAACTGAAAAGCCTCAAGCTCTACATCTGGAGTTTCCGCGACGAAGGACATTTCCACGAGGACGTCGCCAATCGCATCCTCGACGATCTGGCCAGGGCCACCAAACCGCGCTTCATGCGGCTCACTGCGCGTTTTTACGTGCGCGGCGGGATTTTCACCAATGTGGTCGCGGAACACCGCAAGAAGGGCTGGAAGCCTGCAGCAACCATCGAACTCGCGGAATTCCCGGCGCAGTCGAATACGCGCGGCTGACACGGCCGCGTCCGCGGAGGCACGTTCAGGCGACGGCAGAAATCGGCCGGCGCAGATACAGCTCGGCGAATTCGTCGGCCGGAACCGGCCTGCCGACCAGATAACCCTGCCCGTAGCGGCAGCCGCTGGCGATGAGGAAACTGCGCTGCGCCTCGGTCTCGATGCCTTCAGCTATGACATCCAGGCCGAGCGCCCGGCTCATCGAAATCATCGCCTCGATCAAGGCGATGTCCTCGGCATCACCGGGAATGCCGCTGACAAATGACTGGTCTATCTTCAGCGTATCGATCGGAAAATGCTTGAGATAGCTCAGCGACGAAAATCCGGTGCCGAAGTCGTCGATGGCCACCTGGATGCCGAGGCTCTTCATTTCGATCAACTGGCGCTTGGCGTCGCCCTTGTCGCCGATAAAAACGCTCTCGGTAATTTCGACCACCAATTGCCCCGGATCCGCAACCTCTGCCTTCAGGATTTCGTTCAGCAGGGCTGCGCAGTCGCCGCGCTGAAACTGCGAGGCCGACAGATTGATGCCGACGCGAAAACCTGACGGCGCCTGACTTTTCCATTGCGCCGCCTGGCGCACCGCTGTCTGCAACACCCAGGCGCCGACGGGCAGGATCAGTCCGGTGTCTTCGGCGACGGGAATGAATTCTATCGGCTCGACCAGTCCGCGTTCCGGATCCCGCCAGCGGATCAGCGCCTCGGCCTTGACCAGGGCGCCGGTCGAAAGTTCGATGACCGGTTGGTAGTAAAGGACGAATTCGCCTTCACGCATCGCCCGCCGCAATCCATTTTCGAGGCGCAGGCGCTCCAGGGCCTGCTGTTGCATATCCTGCGTGAAGAAGCGATAGGTGTTCTTGCCCTCCGACTTGGCACGGTACATCGCCGTGTCGGCATTGGCCAGGAGTACATCCGCATTCACCCCGTCGTCCGGAAACAGCGTCAAACCCATGCTGCCCGAAACGAACAGATCCTTGCCTTCGATGTGAAAGGGCTCTCCGATGTGATCGTTGATTTTCGCCGCCAGCGTCTGCAGGTCGTTCTGGCCCTGGATTTCCGGCAGCACCATCATGAATTCGTCGCCGCCGACACGGGCGACGGTATCGGATTCGCGCACGCAATGGACCAGGCGGCGTGCCGTCTCGATCAGCAGCAGATCGCCCAGGCGATGGCCGAGCGTGTCGTTGATGTGCTTGAAGCCGTCGAGATCGAGCATCATGATTCCAACCTGCCCGCTCTGGCGCTGGGCGCGGGCGATGGCCTGCGCCATGCGGTCGGCGAGCAGGCGGCGATTGGGCAGGCCGGTGAGCGAATCGTGGCCGGCCTGGTGTTCGATTTCTTCCGCCTGGCGCTTCTGCGTCGTCACATCGCTGAACATCGCCAGATGGCGCTTGATGTGACCCCACTCGTCGCGGATGATCGACACCGACAGCCGCTGCGCAAAGGGTTCCCCCGACTTGCGCCGGTTCCATACCTCTCCCTCCCAGCGACCGTCCCGCTGCAATCCGTGCCACATCGCCTTGTAGTGATCGGGAGCCTGCAGGCCGGCATTGAGCAGCTTGGGATCCTTGCCCAGCACCTCGGCGGCCGGGTAACCGGTAATGACTTCGAAGGCCGGATTGACGGAAATGATGCGGTTCTGCGCGTCGGTCAGCATGATGCCTTCGCTCGCCGTCTCGAACACCTGACCCGCAAGCGCCAGGCGCTGCTCGAGCTGTTTGCGCTCGGAAATGTCGAACAGCATGCCGCGGATCATCGTCCGCGGAACCGGATCGCCGGCCGAGATACCGCCGGACAAGTGGTGCACCCAGACGTAGCGGCCATCGCGGTGGCGCAAACGATAGTCGAGCGCGCATCCCTCACCCTTGTCGATCGCCTGGACTCGCGCCTCACGGACGCGAGGGAGATCGTCCGGGTGCGCGTGCGCCTGGAGAAAGTTCGGCTGCTGCCAGTCCTCGAGCTTGTAGCCGAGCAGTCCAACCGCTTGCGGCGAAACGTAAGTAAAGGATTCCATCGCCGTCGAAAACTCCCAGGCGACGACCTGGATACCTTCGACCAGAAAGCGGTAGCGCTCCTCGCTCAGGCGCAGGACCGCTGCAGCTTGTTCCTGTGCGCGTTCGTGCGCAGCGACGCTGCCCATCATGTCCAGCAGCGAACGCGAGAGGTCGCCGAGTTCGTCGCCGCGTTCGGGTTCGGCCCGATTCAGCGCCGTGATGACCAGCGGCGAGACCGTGCGCCGGTCGGAAAACTCCCTCTGGGCCGTGCCCAGCGCCAGGATGCGGCGGACCAGCGCGGTGGCCCAGACGCCGAAGACTATCCAGGCCGCGGCGGCAAACGCCAGCGCGCCCAGAGCCATGGGCTGAAACAGCTCGCGCAGCGCAAACGGCTCATCCAGGCCGATCCGCAGCAGAATGCGGGGGTTATCGGGGCGCGCCTGATTCCACGGCAACAGGACCAGCTGCGGATCGGCGGCGAGGGCAAGATTGGCGTCTGCGATCTTCATTCCGTCATCGCCGAGCGAACTCGCAACCGGGCGGTTCTGCCACAGGGCCACCAGTTCCGACTCGGGGTAAGTCAGGGTGCCCATCAGCGCATGATCGATGTGGCGAAACGTCAGCAGCACGCCGTTTTGCCCTGCTCCCAGCCAGACCTGTTGACGAAAAACCCGGTACAGCCGATTGCCGGTCGCGTCGTAAGCCCAGCCGGCGTCTCCGTTATCGAAGACAACCGGCGGAATGCGGTCCCCGCCATACGTGAACCAAGAAAGGCGATTGCCCTCGCGATCGAGGACGAGGACCAGCGGATACTCCGGCACGCCGCCCTGCGCGGTAATGAAATTGCTGAGCCGGCCCTGGCGCCCGGCAAGGTCTTCCAGTACGCGCGAGAACTCGAGGCGTGCCTTGAAATTGTAGGCGCCGCGCTCCCACTCGCTTTCGCGCAGCGCCAGCGTCCCATAAAAGTGCTTCTCCGACTGTCGCCGATGGTGTTCGAAAGAACGTTGATTGGCTTGCGTATAGAACCAAAGGGCCAGCGCAACCGTCGCGAAGATGGTCACCAGCAGGGCCAGCGCGAGGCGCGCGGCGATCTGCCAGGACAGCGGATGGCGCAAGGATTCCTGCATGAGTTCAGATCTCGTGAAGAAATCGTAGCGAGCGGACCGCAGCGGGGTGCGGCCGGAGCACAGCTACCGGAATGTACGAGTCTGTACATGAGGATAGCGAGCACCGCCCAAGCCCCGATCCGGTACGCGCAGTAGATTTATTCACGAGATTCAGTCCTTGCGCCCGGCCCAGCGGTCCATGACCATCGATTCGACCTTGAGCGTTTGCGCGGCGCTGTTTCCGGCCTGCGATTTGCGGAAGAAAATTTCGGTGTCCTGCAACTGCCGCGTTGAAAATTTTCCGTCGCTGCTGTACTGGCGCGGATATTTGCGCATGGTCGCCAGCATGTACTTGCGTTCCGCCGGATCTTCGATGCCGGCCATGTCGATGACTTCCTCGGGCGTGTGGCTGGCGATCCATTCCAGTGTGCGCCGAATGATCCTGACCATGGTCTCGGCCTTCTTCGGGTCATGCTCGATCCTGTCCTGCCGCCCGACCAGCACACCGCGCAGAAAGGCGCCACCCGGGATGGCGGCGGCAGTTTGCGGGTCGCCCAGATGCACCAGCGCAAAGGCGGCCTTGTCCGCCACCATGCGCGACGCATGCGGCTCGTCGCCCATGATGGCGTCGGCAGCGCCCTCGGCAAGCATCGCCGCCTCCGAAGACCAGCGCTGGCCGACCGATACGAAGCGCACGCTGTCCGGGGAAACTTCCGCCTGCCTGAGCAGCAGCTCGATTAGCTGATGCGAGTTGGTCTTGGTCGTGATCGAATTGCTGTGCACGCCGATCACGCGCCCCTTGAGGTCGGCCACCGACTTGACCTTGCCCTGCAGACCGCTGCGCACCAGCAGCACATATAGCGGCAGATCGTTGACCGCCGCCAGGGCGACGATGCGCGAATCCCTGAGCCGGGCCGACATGGCCGCCGGCAGCCCGAGTACGACGAATTCGCTGTTGTTCGACAGCATTTCCTGAATCGCCACGCCACCGCCGGAAACATACTGCACCCTGACCTGCGCGCCCTCGGCCCGATCGGCGCCGATTTTCGGAATCAGGCTGACCGGCAGGTAGGAGGCCGCGCCCGGTCCCGGCACGCTGACGGATATCTGCTGGGTCTGCGCGGCGGCCGAAAACGCGCAAAGCAGCGACAGTGCGGCAACCAGCGCCTGGTTCAGAGTCTTCGGCAACATGATTCTCTCCCTGCGTATCAGCGCTCGTGCGGCGTTCGATTGAACCTTTCGATCATAAAGCACATTGCCCGGCGGATCACCGAAAAATCAAATCGGGATGAAGGGCACGCTTTTCGGCAGCCCTTCGCCTTCAGGCCGCGTCACCCGGGCATTGACCCAGGTCTTGCCGAAATTGCTCTCGGTCACGGGAATGCCGAAGCGGAAGCCCTGCAGGATGTCGCAATCCTGCGCCGCAAGGAAGGACCACTGCTCGTCGGTCTCGACGCCCTCGGCGATGATCTGCAGGCCGAGCGCCTGCGCCATGCGCACTGCGGCGATGACCAGCGCGCGGTCGTTGCGGTCCTCGGAAACATCGTGGATGAAGCTGCGGTCGATCTTCACCGTATGGAAGGGAAACTCGCGCAGGTAGCTGAGCGAGGAGTAGCCGGTGCCGAAGTCGTCCATCGACAGCCGCACGCCGAGGGCATGCAATTCTTCGAGGATCAGCTTGACCTCGCCCTGGTTGCGCAGCAGCAGGCCCTCGGTG
>CAZYTN010000019.1:0-4935 GCA_964650115.1 uncultured Sulfuritalea sp. | reverse complement strand
TTCTTCGAGGATCAGCTTGACCTCGCCCTGGTTGCGCAGCAGCAGGCCCTCGGTGATCTCGATCTCGAGCTGATGCGGCGGTACGCGGAACTCTGCGAGGCAATCCTTGACCATGGCGACAAAGCCGCTGCTGCGGAACTGCCGCGGCGAGACATTCACCGCCATGACGAAACCCTGCTGATCCAGACGCCAGCGTGCCAGGGTGGCGCAGGCTTCGCGCAGCACCCAGCGCCCCAGGTCGACGATCAGCCCGCTTTGCTCCGCCACGGGGATGAAGGTCGAGGGTTCCACGACGCCCAGTTCCGGACTGGTCCAGCGCAGCAGCGCTTCGGCGCCGATGATGACGCCGCTGTCGGCGCGCACCAGCGGGTGGTAGACGACGTGCAACTCCTGGCGCTCCAGCGCGCCGCGCAGGCAACGCCCGATTTCCAGGCGCTGCAGCGATAAATCATGGATCGAGCGGTTGTAGAAGCGATACATGTTGCGCCCGGAATCCTTGGCCTCGTACATGGCCAGATCGGCGTTGCGCAGCAGCACCATCGGCTCGGTGCCGTCGTCCGGATAGACCGCGACGCCGATGCTCGGCGATGTGACGAGTTCGCGTTCGCCGACGATGAAGGGCGACGAGAACGCGGCAACGATCTTCTCCGCAATGGCCGCGGCCTCGTCGCCGCGATCCAGGTCGCCTGCCACAACCAGGAATTCGTCCCCGCCCAGCCGCGCCACGACGTCGTCGCCGCGCACCGATTGCACGAGACGCTGCGCCACCTGCCGCAACAGGCTGTCGCCGACGGCATGTCCCAGCGTGTCGTTGACTTCCTTGAAATGATCGAGATCGATGAACATTGCCGCGACCTTGCCGCCGTCGCGTCGCGAACGGCTGACCGCCTGTATCAGGCGGTCGTTCGCCAGCACGCGGTTGGGCAGGCCGGTGAGCAAGTCGTAGTGCGCCTGATAGGTTATCTTCTCCATCTGCTCGCGCTGTTCGGTGATGTCCTCGCGCGACAGCAACAGATGGGTCGACTGACCCTGTTCGTTACGCACGACACCCAGGCTCAGGCGTTCCCAATAAACATCGTTGCCGCGCCGGCTGGGTTGCTCGACCTGCCAGATGGTGCCGCCGATCGCCACCTGCAATGCGTTGTCGGCATCGAGCGGATCGGCCGTATGCAGCACATCGAGCAGCGGACGCCCGATCAATTCCGCGACCGGCCGGCCGGTGATGCGCTCGTAGGAAGGGTTGGCGAACTCGACCGCACCGCCAATGCGCGCAATCAGGATACCCACGGGGTTCTGTTCGACCACCTGCGAGAAGCGTACCAGGCGGCGATTCGCACGCTTGAGGTCGGTGGTGCGTTCCTCGACGCGCACCTCGAGTTCGATTTGCGCGTTGTGCAAAGCGTCTTCGCGCGCCAGCACCTGCCGCCGCATGATTTCGAATACCTGCGCCAGATCCCCGATTTCGTCGTAGCGGGCGACCGCGATCTGTCCGCTTTCCTCGCCGGCCGCCAGCTTCTGCGCGTGTTCGCGCAGGATGCCGATGCGGTGCACCACGGTCCGCCCGGAATAGGCCAGGCCGGCGAAGATCAGCATGCCGCCGAACGCCACCAGCCAGAGGAAATGCGGGCGCTGCCTGGTCTGTTCCTCGATGGCCATCCGGTAGGCGTCGGCGGCGTCGGCTTCAGTCCGTTCGGCCACCGCCGTCAGCATGGACTGGATCGACAGAAATGGAATGTGCGATCCCGCCGCCGTGATGCGCCGCACGCCGGCGAGATCCATTTCGGCTGCCAGTCGGACCTGTTCGTTCAGGCGCGAACGGTAGTCGCGCCAGTGGCCGGCAAGGCGCGCCGCCTCGACCGGCGCCGCCTTGCCCAACAATGCCGAAAACTTGTTGATCTCGATGTCCATGGCCGCGATTTCGCCACGCAGGCGTGTCACCTGGGATTGCAGCGCGAACACATCCTCCAGATGCCCCAGTTCGAGTTCCAGGTTGCGCAGGGCGCCGAACCGCGACTGCAGGGTCTGCAGGCGGGCCAGCGGACGGACGTGCTGTTCCAAAGTGGTGACCAGGCGCTCCGAGGATCTTTCCAGCATCAGGTTGCCGGCGATCAACAGTATCGTCACCAATCCCCCCACGGCGGCAAAACCGGTGAGCAGTTGCGGCAGGAGACCGAAGCGCAGCTGTTTCATGAAATTCTCTGGCCCTCTACTTTGCGGCAGGCTCGCCGGCGGCGAAACCGGCATCGAAGGTCTTGATCCAGGGCAGTTGCCTGTCGCGGCCGCGGCGCTGGGTGATCTTTTCCCATTCATGGGCGGTGCGCTTCATCGCCTCCCTGGCCGAGAGTTCGCCGCGCGCGGCCAGCCAGAGATGGCGGTCGAGCGCATCGAGGTACTCGCCATCACCCGGCAGACCGGTCCCCGGCGGCAGCGCAATCGCCCATTCCTTGCTGAATACCGCGAGCGCCTCGGGTGTATAGAGCTCCCTGATGCGCGGGTCGTCGAGATGGTGCCAGCGGAAAGGGTCGGTGAATCCGCCTTTCACGCCCACGGTGTGCAGCGAGTTGTCGGGGTCGGTCAGCCACATGCTGAACAGGAAAGCCAGCTTGCGCTGGGTGCCACGGCTGGAAACCACCAGGTTGTTGCCATAGATCGGCACGTTCTGGCGCACGATGCGCTCGCCGACACGATTGCCCGGAATCGGCACCGCGATGAACTTGCCGCGCACCGCTGAACTCGCGGAATTGAGCAGCTTGGCGCCGGCAATGGTAAATACCGAGGCAAAAACCTTGCCCTGCATGAACAGCGGCAGCGTATAGCTGTAGTCCTTGCCGTCTGCCAGAATTTCCGGCGGCGAGTGGCGTACCGTGCGCACATAGCTCTCGGTGGCGGCGATTCCGGCCGGGGAATCGATCAACGGTTGCACTTTGTCGTCGAACAGCTTCCGATAAGGCGCGCTCTGGGACAGATAGCGCGGCAGCCAGAACATCCAGCCGCCGACCCGTTCGCGCTGTTCCGCGACACCGTACAGGCCCTTCTCGGGCCGATGAAAGAAGCTCACCAGCTGGTCGTATTCCTGCCAGGTCCTTGGCGCCGCCAGCTCGCGTCCATGGGCATGGCGGAAGGCCGCCTGCTCGGCCGGATCTTCCAGCAGGTCGCGCCGCAGATACATCAGTATGACGTCGCCATCGGCAGGGATCGCCACCAGCTTGGCGCCGAAATATCCCTGCAGGCGCGGGCGGATGTAGCCCTGCGGCGGTGCGCTGTCGAGCCTGAAGCCGAATTGTTTGAGCAGCGGCGTCAAATCCTCCACCAGTCCCTGATCCAGCAGGTCGGGGAACTCGTTGGTGCGGGCCACCGTAAGGTCGATGTCGGGATTGGCCTTCAGGTTGAGCAGGGCCGGTTGTTGCGGTATCACCCGGGCGGAAATCCGGATCCCGCTGCGCTGCTCCCACTCCTTTTGCAGTTCGAGTTCGGGACCCAGCAGGGCCGCGATGTTTCCCGATTTGAACGCCACCTTGATGGTGGCGTCAGGACGTACCTCGCCCGCGGCAATCATCTTTTTTACCGCCGCCAGGGCACGCTCGGCCTGCTCCGCGGCCATCGCCGCGCCTGGCACTGCCAACGCCACAATGACAAGCAAGCTGACTGCCGCCCGACACCGCCAGAATCTTTTCACCGCTCATCCCCTGTCCCCGGCATGCGCGCATTGGCCTGCCAAGACTGATTTTAATGTTGCAAACCAGCGTTATTAAGCAAAATTCGCGCCAGCAAATGCTTATCGGCCGGTGGTGGCGAGGTGCAGGGCGAGGCCGAAAAAGATCGTACCGGCACAGCGGTCCAACCAGACGGCGAGCTTCGGCTGGCGTTGCAGCCGGGCACCAAGGCTGCCGGCGGACCAGCCGAGGCTGCCGAAGATCACCACCGTCAACGCCGCGAACAAGGCACCCAGCAGCAGCATTTGCGCCCAGACCGGACCGCGCGACTGATCGACGAACTGCGGCAGGAAGGCAATGAAGAACAGGGCCACCTTGGGGTTGATGACGTTGGCGATGAAGCCGCGCCGGACATGCACGGCGAGCGGCTCGGCGCTGGCGGCGTCGAGCTTGACCACCCCCAGCTTTCCGGCATAGCGCCAGGCCATGATGCCGATATAGACCAGGTAGGCGGCACCAGCCATCTTCAGCGTGGTGAAGGTTTCTTCCGAGGCCATCACCACGGCGCCGATGCCCAGCGTGGCCCACAGCGTATGGACAAAACAGCCCAGCGCACAACCGAGGCCAAAGCCGATTCCGGCCGCGCGGCCGCGGCTGATGCCGACCGACAGCACCATCAGGTTGTCCGGGCCCGGCGCGATGGTGATCAGCGCCGAGGCAGTGAGAAAGGCAAGCAGGACTTCAATCGGGATCATGGTGCGCGGCCGGAAAAGTGGAATCCGATGGTAGCACCCTCATCGTGACGGGCAACTTACAGCCCGGCCATGGCGAGGTACTTGATTTCGAGGTATTCCTCGATGCCGTGCCTGGATCCTTCACGCCCCAGGCCAGACTGCTTGACGCCGCCGAAGGGCGCCACCTCGTTGGAAATCACGCCGGCATTGATGCCGACCATGCCGTAGTCGAGCGCCTCGCCGACGCGCCAGGCGCGCGCGATGTCACGGCTGTAGAAATACGCGGCGAGACCGAACTCGGTGTCGTTGGCCAGGCGCACCGCTTCGGCTTCGTCGCGGAAGCTGAAAATCGGCGCCACCGGGCCGAAGATCTCCTCGCGCGCCAGGCGCATCGCCGATGTCGCACCGGTCAATACCGTCGGCTCGAAAAAGGTGCCCCCGCGTGCATGGCGCTTGCCGCCGCACACGACGCGGGCGCCTTGCGACACGGCGTCGGCCAGCAGTTCCTCGACCTTGGCCAGACCTGCGCCGTCGATCAGCGGCCCTTG
>CAZYTN010000018.1:18533-19900 GCA_964650115.1 uncultured Sulfuritalea sp. | reverse complement strand
CTGCCGCCGCTCTACTCGGCCCACGTTGCAGCAGGCGAACTGCCTGACCCCAGCTTGAAACCCACTTCAGCCATCATGCCCTGGCTCGCGCGGCCGGGAGAACAGCTGCCGACCTTTATCGCGGCGGAACAAATCGCCGGCACGACCGACGTCGAGCTCGTCGCCGACGGCAACGTCGAATTGCGCAAACGCAATTCCATTCTGCAAAGCGACCGGCTGACCTATCGGCAGGCCGCTGACGAAGTTGAAGCCGAGGGCAATGTCCGCCTCTCACGCGACGGCGATCATGTGCAGGGGCCGCGGATGCGCATGCAGATGGAGGAAAGCACGGGCTTTTTCGAGCAGCCCGAATACAGCATCCGCCGCATCAAGACCGGATCGGCCCCGACGCTATGGACCGGCAACGAGGAACGTCCATCGACGGATCTCACCACCGGACAAGGCAAGGCCGCACACATGGATTTCGAGGGCGCGGGCCAGTACCGCCTCACCGACGCCACCTACAGCACCTGCGCCCCCGCTGCCGGGCGCGATCCGGACTGGTTTGTACGCACCACCGACCTGCGCCTCGACTACGATGCGGAAGAGGCCACCGCGCGCGACGCCACCCTGGTTTTCCAGGGAGTGCCGATCTTTTACTCGCCCTGGTTGAATTTCTCGCTGAACAATGAACGCAAGAGCGGACTGCTGACTCCCACTGGCGGCACTACCAGCCGCGGCGGCACCGAACTCAGCCTGCCGTTCTACTGGAACATCGCACCCAACATGGACGCGACGATTACACCGCGCATCATGGAAAAGCGCGGCATGTTGCTGAGCACCGAATATCGCTATCTGCAGCCCAATTACAGCGGAGCCGTGCATGGCCAGTATCTGGGCCACGACAAGCTCACGGACAGTCAACGGACGTCCTATTCGCTGGCACACCGCCAGGACCTGGGCTACGGTTTTTCCGGAACGCTGAATTTGAACGGCGTTTCCGACGACAAGTTCTTCAGCGATCTGGGACACGGTCCGGCGGTGACTTCCAGGACCAACCTGCCGCGTCAGGGCACGCTCAGCTATGGTGGCGGCTGGTGGTCGGCCAACCTGCTGATGCAAAGCTTCCAGACCCTGCAGGATCCGGACCGGCCGCCGTTAACGGAACCGTATTGGCGCCTGCCGCAACTGACTGTCAGCGCCAGTCGCAGCGACCTGCCCCTGGGAATGACTTTTGCGCTGGCGAGCGAATATGTTGACTTCCGCATCCCGACGCCGGGAAAGCCCGAGGCGAAACGCTTCACCTTGTATCCACAGCTTTCCTTGCCCTTGCAAACCGACATCCTCAGCATCACGCCCAAGATCGGCCTGCATTCCACCCGCTACGA
>CAZYTN010000018.1:0-18433 GCA_964650115.1 uncultured Sulfuritalea sp. | reverse complement strand
GCGGTTTCGAGTGGCAGGGCAAGGCACTGACGCAGACGCTGGAGCCGCGCCTCTACTACCTGTACGTGCCTGACCGCGACCAGAACAAGCTCCCGGTGTTCGATAGCGGCCCAAGCGACTTCAATTTTGCGCAGATCTTCGCCGAGAACCGCTACAGCGGCGGTGACCGCATCGGTGACGCGAATCAGCTCACGACCATGGTCGCCTCGCGCCTGCTGGATCCGGAAACCGGTGCTGAAGCCGTGCGCGCCGCCATCGGCCAGCGCTTCTATTTCACCGGGCAGAAGGTAGTACTGCCCGGCGAGGCAAAGCGCAACGACCACGCCAGCGACTTGCTTGGCTTCTTCTCCGGTCGCGTTCTCCCCAAGACGACCGTCGATGTCGCCGTCGAGTACAACCCGCAGTCGCGCTGGCTGGAGCGTTTCAACGTCGGCGGGCGTTATCAGCCGGAATCGGGGAAAGTGCTGAATGCCGGCTACCGTTTTACGCGGGATCAATTCGAGAAGCCCGGCCTGAGCCAGTTTGACATTTCGGGCCAGTGGCCGGTCTTCGGCGGCTGGCACGGGGTTGGTCGCGTCAATTATTCGATCAAGGATCAACGCATGATCGAAACCGTCGCCGGCCTCGAGTACGACGGCGGTTGCTGGGTTGGTCGCGTGGTGTTCCAGCGCATCGCAACGCAGCAGAACACCTCCAACACCTCCTTCTTCGTCCAGCTCGAATTCAACGGCTTTGCAAAAGTCGGCACCAGTCCGCTCGACATCCTCAGGCGCAATGTCCCCGGCTACGGCGTGATCAACCAGCAAAATACCGAGACGCCAGTCAATACGCCATGACATTTCGTTTGCTGCTGCTTTGCCTGCTCTCCGCTCTGCCCCTCATCCAGGCCCACGCCCAGGCACGGCGTGCCCAACCGCTGGAGGTCGACCGCATCATTGCCGTGGTCAACGACGAGGCCATTACCGCCTATGAACTGAGCGCCCGCATGGCCACGGTGGAACGCCAGCTGCGTCAACAAAACGTTCAGCTGCCGTCACGCAAGGTGCTTGAGCAACAACTGCTCGAACGCATGATTACCGATCGCGTGCAACTGCAGTTGGCCAAGGAAACCGGCCTGCGCATATCCGACCTCGAACTCGATGCCGCCATGCGCCGCATCGCCGAAGGCAATAAACTCTCATTGCAGGATTTCCGTGTCGCGCTGGAAAAGGATGGTCTCGCCTGGGCCAAGTTCCGCGAAGAGATTCGCGAGGAAATTGTCCTGTCGCGTCTGCGCGACCGCGAGGTGCAAAGCCGCATCGTCGTCTCCGATGGCGAGATCGACAATTACCTGGCGAACCCCGATGTGGGCGGCGATGCCGGCAACACTGAAGTGCAAACGGCTCACATCGTCCTGCGGGTGCCGGAACAGGCATCGCCGGACCAATTGATGCGCATCGGTGCGCGGGCACGAGCCGCGCTCGACCAGATTCGCCGCGGCGAGAACTTCGCCAAGGTGGCCGCCAGCTATTCCGATGCGCCCGACGGGCTCTCCGGCGGAGCCATGGGCGCTCGCCCGCTCGATCGCCTGCCGGCACTCTATGCCGATGCCGTAAAGAAACTCAAGCCCGGCGAAGTCAGCGACATCCTGCGCAGCCCTGCCGGCTTTCACATCATCAAGCTGATCGACAAGAAGAGCGCAGGCGGCGCCAAACCGGCGGCAACGCTGAAGCAGACTCACGCCCGTCACATCCTGATCAAGGTCAACGAACTCGTATCCGAAGCCGAGGCGAAGCGCAAGCTGGTCGCACTCAAGGAGCGCATGGACAATGGCGCCGATTTTGCCGAACTGGCGCGCCTGCATTCCAACGACCTTTCCGCCACAAAAGGCGGCGATCTCGGCTGGTTGTATCAGGGCGACACCGTTCCCGAGTTCGAGACGGCGATGGATGCGCTGAAAATCAGCCAAATCAGCGAGCCGGTGCAGTCACCCTTTGGCTTCCATCTGATTCAGGTGCTGGAGCGACGCACCGAGAATGCCACGGACGAACGCCAGCGGCTCGCCGCGCGGCAGGTGTTGCGCGAGCGCAAGGCCGACGAGGCCTATCAGGACTGGGTTCGGCAAATCCGCGATCGCGCCTATGTCGAGTACCGCGTCGAAGAGCGTTAGCCGTCTTCCGCTGCCGGTGATTGCGGTCACCTCCGGCGAACCCGCGGGAATCGGACCGGACATCTGCCTGCGCCTGGCCGAGCGCGCATGGCCGGCACGCCTGGTAGTGCTGGGCGACCGCGACCTGCTGGCTGAGCGCGCCGTTCGACTCGGACTCGATGCCGGTCGCATCGAGATCAGGCACATCCCTCTGCAAAAGTCGGTTCTGGCGGGACGGCTCGATCCCGCCAACGCACGCTACGTGCTCGACATCCTCGATGCCGCGCTCGCCGGCTGCGCCGGCGGTGAGTATGCGGCGATGGTCACCGCTCCGGTGCACAAGGGCGTCCTCAATGATGCCGGCATCGCCTTCAGCGGCCACACCGAATACCTTGCCGAGTGCACGGCGACGCCGCGCGTGGTGATGATGCTGGTCGGCGCCGGATTGCGCGTCGCACTGGCCACCACGCATCTGGCGCTGAAGGATGTCCCCGCCGCGATCACGCGCGAGGATCTGGCAACCACGCTGCGCATCCTCCACGGCGACCTGCAAACCAGGTTCGGCATCGCCCGCCCGCGCATCCTGGTCGCCGGACTCAATCCCCACGCCGGCGAAGGCGGTTACATGGGACGCGAGGAAATCGAGGTCATCGGCCCGGTGCTGGACAAGTTGCGCGGTGAAGGAATGGATCTGGTCGGTCCCCTGCCGGCAGACACGCTATTCACCAGGAATGTCCTCGCCGGTTCCGACGCGCAACTGGCGATGTATCACGACCAGGGCCTGGCCGTGCTGAAGTATGCCGCCTTCGACGAAGGCATCAACGTCACGCTCGGCTTGCCGATCATCCGCAGCTCGGTCGACCACGGCACGGCGCTCGATCTCGCCGGCACGGGCATGGCCTCGCCGACCAGCCTGTTTGCAGCGATAGACGCGGCGATCGAGATGGCCGCGCGGCGGAGTCGCTGAAATGTGCCAATTGCTCGGCATGAACGGCAACACGCCGACCGACATCTGCTTTTCCTTCGAGGGCTTCCGCACCCGCGGCGGGCTCACCGACGTGCACAAGGACGGCTGGGGCATCGCGTTTTTCGAGGGCCCCGGGGTCCGCGTCTTCATCGATGTCGAACCTTCCGCGCATTCGCCGGTGGCGGAACTGGTGCGCCATTACCCG
This sequence comes from uncultured Sulfuritalea sp., assembly GCA_964650115.1. Taxonomy (GTDB): domain Bacteria; phylum Pseudomonadota; class Gammaproteobacteria; order Burkholderiales; family Rhodocyclaceae; genus Sulfuritalea. The sequence continues at coordinate 15,133 of CAZYTN010000018.1, read as the reverse complement.
ATCCATTCGAAGAACGTCATCGCCCACATCCGCAAGGCCACCCAGGGCCGCATCGCGCTGGAGAACACCCATCCCTTCCAGCGCGAACTGTGGGGCCGCTACTGGATCTTCGCCCACAACGGCAACCTCAAGGACTTCGCGCCGAGCCTCGACGGCAGTTTCGTCCCGGTCGGCGATACCGATTCCGAACTGGCCTTCTGCTTCCTGCTGCAGCGCCTGCGCGGCGAGTTCGGCCACGCGATGCCGCTCAGGAAGCCGATGTTCGAGTTCCTCACCGCCATCACGCGCGAAATCGCCGTCCACGGCGAATTCAATTTCCTGCTCAGCAACGGCAACTGCCTGTATGCCCACTGCGCCAGCAAGCTGACCTACATCCTGCGCCAGGCCCCGTTCGCCGTCGCCCACCTGAAGGATCAGGACGTCAGCATCGATTTCAGCGAAGTCACCAAGCCCGATGACCGCGTCGCCGTGATCGCCACGCTGCCGCTGACCGACAATGAAACCTGGACCGCCATGGACCCCGGCACGCTGATGGTGTTCCACGGCGGCGTGCCGGCCGGCACTGCCCGCACCGCATGAAAACGGTTGCCGGGCACACCGCCCGGAAAAGGTTCGGGCAGAACTTCCTGGTCGCCGCGGGCGTGATCCGCAAGATCGTCGAGGCGATCGCGCCGCGCGCCGGCGATACCCTGGTCGAGATCGGCCCCGGCCTCGGCGCCCTGACCGCACCGCTGCTGGAGCGCAGCGACCACCTGCACGTGGTCGAGATCGACCGCGACCTGATCGCGCGCCTGCGGCAGGGGTTTCCACCCGAGCGCCTGAGCATCCATGAAGGCGATGCGCTGGAATTCGATTTCGGCAGCCTCAAGGGCGCGGGACGACTGAAGATCGTCGGCAACCTGCCCTACAACATTTCCAGCCCGCTGCTGTTCCACCTGGTGCAGTTCGCCCCGCTGGTCCATGACATGCACTTCATGCTGCAGAAGGAAGTGGTCGATCGCATGGTAGCCGCGCCCGGCAGTAAGGATTTCGGCCGACTCTCGGTGATGCTGCAGTACCGCTTCCACATGGAACGCCTGTTCGTCGTGCCGCCGGGCGCCTTCAATCCGCCGCCCAAGGTGGATTCCGCAATCGTGCGCATGATTCCGGTGGACTTTTCAAAAGTCGGCCCTGGCGGGCTCTGCATACCTGGGATTTCGCTTCGCGAGCAGGTAACGGCGACCGATCCGGCCCTGTTCGCCCGGGTGGTCACCGCGGCGTTCTCGCAACGGCGCAAGATGCTGCGCAACACCCTGCGCGACTTCATCGGCGAGGCCGGTCTCGCGACGCTGGGCATCACGCCCACCGCGCGTGCCGAAGACATCCCGGTGGCCAGCTACGTGCGCCTCGCCAATGCACTGGCCGAGCTTGCCCGCCACTGAGCCGCAGCCCGCAGTAGCCATCATCGGCGGCGGCCCGGCCGGCCTGATGGCGGCGGAAGTGCTGAGCAAGGCCGGGCTGCGCATCGACGTCTACGACGCCATGCCGTCGGTCGGTCGCAAGTTCCTGCTGGCCGGACGCGGCGGCCTCAACCTGACGCACGCCGAAGCTGCCGATCGCTTTGTCGCGCGCTATGGCACGCGCCGTGAGGAAGTCGGCCGCTGGCTCGCAGAATTCGGACCGCGGCAGTTGCGCGAGTGGGCGCAGCAACTCGGCATCGCGACCTTCGTCGGTAGTTCCGGCCGTGTCTTCCCGCAGGAGATGAAGGCCGCACCCTTGCTGCGCGCCTGGCTGCACCGCTTGCGCGGCAATGGCGTGGTATTCCATGCGCGCCACCGCTGGCTGGGCTGGAATGCCGACGGCGCCCTGCGTTTCGCCACACCTTCGGGTGAGACAAGAGTCGGCGCTGGTGCCACGGTACTGGCCCTGGGCGGCGGCAGTTGGGCGCGGCTCGGTTCGGATGGTGCCTGGATGCCGCTGCTGGCGGCGCGCGGAGTCGAGGTGCACAGCCTGCGCGCGGCCAACTGCGGCTTCAACGTGCCCTGGAGCGAACACCTGCGCCAGCGCTTTGCGGGGACGCCGGTGAAGAACGTCAGCGCCACATTCATGGCGCCCGACGGATCAGCGACAAGGCAGGAAGGCGAATTCCTCGTCACCGAGCATGGGGTCGAGGGCCATCTGGTTTATGCGCTTTCGGCGCCGCTGCGCGACACCATCGAAATCTCCGGGAGCGCCACGCTACACGTCGACCTCGTGCCGGGGCGCGACCTGCCGCGCCTCGCGCAGGACCTGGCGCGCCCGCGCGGCCGTGATTCACTGGCCAATCACTTGCGCCGGCGTGCCGGAATCAGCGGGGTCAAGGCGGCGCTGCTCCGCGAATGTGCCGCGCCGGAAGATCTCGCCGCCCCGGCGCGACTCGCCGCCGTTCTCAAGGCACTGCCGCTGCGCCTGGATTCGCCGCGCCCACTCGACGAGGCGATCAGCAGCGCCGGCGGCGTAGACTTCGCCGCGCTCGACGACAAGCTGATGCTGCATGCGCTGCCGGGCACCTTCTGTGCCGGAGAAATGCTCGACTGGGAAGCCCCGACTGGCGGCTATCTGCTCACCGCCTGCTTCGCCAGCGGTCGCGCCGCTGGGCATGGCGTGCTGCGCTGGTTGGCGCGGGTGCGGCCGGCCATGGGCCGACCGCACCCGGTCAGTTGAAGCTTCAGGCCGACTTCTTCACCGCACAGGTGCTGAAGCCGAAGATGGCGTAGGGCGGGCACCAGCCGATCGCTCCGGTAGCCAGGGGCACCACGCCGATCCAGGCCCACACCGGGCCGCCCACGGCAGCCCAGCCGACGAGTGCGAGGCCAACGAGAATGCGAATCACGCGGTCGATGCCGCCAACGTTGAGTTTCATGGTGTTCTCCTTTAGGGGTTGTGCAACAGTGAGCGCATTACACCAGTTGCGCCGCCGCCTGACTGTAACCTAAGTCACAGAGGCGGCGCCGTCTCACCAGCGCCGACTTTCTGGCTCGGGCGCATCCAGTAAGCCACCCACCCCCGACAATACCAAGCCAGAGCCTGACCAATGGCCAGAATCGAGGCCTGTTTCTGGATATGCCGCGATAGTTGTAGAGGGTATAGTTTCGCCTTGCCAAACCAAACCATCTTCGTTGAAATGCTTACCAACGCCGAAGCCGATCTTTTCATGAGAGCGCTACTGCCCATTGTTTCGGTACTTCCTCGCCTTAGCCAGGTGGCGGCGCGATGACAGTTAAGGCCGTTAGCAATTTCGGCATCCGTGACAATCACACGCACGGCAAGGTCGCTGATTTCATCAAGGACAAAATTGCAGCCGGCAGCGACTTGTCGGTGGTTTCGGCTTACTTCACCATTTATGCCTACGAGGCACTTTCCACAGAGCTGGACAAAGTCGAGCGGCTTCGCTTTCTCTTTGGCGAACCCCGATTCATCGCATCGCTCGATCCGGAAAAGACCGACAAGAAATCCTTCAAGATTGAAGACGAAGGACTCGAACTAGCCAATCGGTTGCAACAGAAGGAGATTGCCCGCCGTTGCGCCGCGTGGATACGCGACAAGGTAGAGATTCGCTCGATCCGGCAGGCCAACCTGCTGCATGGAAAGCTTTATCACATCCATGACGGCCATCGCGAGCACGCAATCCTCGGCAGCTCAAACTTCACCCGTCGCGGTCTGGGCCTGTCCGCCACACCCAACATCGAGCTGAATTTGATCGTCGATAGTGACCGCGACCGTGCCGAGCTCAAGGAATGGTTCGACAGTATCTGGGCCGACGAAAAACTGGTGGCTGACGTTAAAGATGAGGTTTTGCGCTACCTGGCGCAGCTCTATGTCAATCACCCGCCCGAGTTCATCTATTTCAAAACGCTGTTTCACATCTTCGAGCGCTTCCTGTCCGGCCAAGCTGATGATGCCCAGCTTTTTGACCGAACTGCAATTGTCGATAGCGATATTTGGAAAACGCTGTTCGATTTCCAGAAGGACGGCGCCAAAGGCGCGATTCACAAAATCAACGCCCATAACGGTTGCATCCTTGCCGACAGTGTCGGTTTGGGCAAAACCTATACCGCGCTGGCAGTAATCAAGTACTACGAGCTCCGAAACCTTCGCGTCCTCGTTCTCTGCCCCAAGAAGCTGCGCGACAACTGGACGGTGTATCTGGCACAGAACAATAGCGAACTGAATCCTTTTCTCAAGGATCGCTTCGGCTATACGGTCCTCTCCCACACCGACCTGTCGCGGGAGACCGGCAAAGTCGATGGCATTGATCTTGCCGCGCTGAACTGGGGAAACTACGACCTCATCGTTATCGACGAATCCCACAACTTCCGTAACAACGTAAAAGGCAAGCGCGACGAGGAAGGCAATGTCATCCGCAAGAGCCGCTACGAGCGGCTGATGCAAGACATCATCCAGTCCGGCGTGAAAACCAAGGTACTGCTGCTTTCCGCCACGCCGGTGAACAACGACCTCAAGGACTTGCGCAACCAGATCTATTTCGTTACCGAAGGGCGCGATGCAACATTCTCCCAAAGCTTGGGCATCCACAGCATCAAGGACACGCTCTCCACCGCGCAAAAGACCTTCATGGAGTGGGCCAAACGCGCTGGCGACAAGGATTCCAAGGAGTTGATGGATCGTCTGCCCGCAGGTTTTTTCACCCTGCTCGACGAACTCACCATCGCTCGCTCGCGCAAGCACATCCAGCGTTACTACCGCGCCTCACTGGCCGCTATCGGCCAATTTCCGAAACGCGTCAAACCGCGGTCGATTTACTCCGACATCGACAACAAGCATCGCTTCCCGACCTATGACCGACTGAATCAGGAGATCGAAAAATATCAACTCTCCCAGTTCAAACCTTCTGCCTATGTGCTGCCGCAGTTCAAGCACTTTTACGCCGGAGAAGGCGCCATCAAGAACTTCAGCCAGGAGACCCGTGAGCGCTTCCTGATCGGCATGATGAAGGTCAACTTCCTCAAGCGCCTGGAAAGTTCCGTGCGTTCCTTTGCCATCACCATGGATCGCACCGTCAAAAAGCTCGAAGACCTGGAGGCACGCATTGGCCAGTTTCAGGAGTTGCGCGATTCCAAGGCGCAGGACTTGCAGCCCGACCTTTTCGTCATGGAAGCGGAAGAAGACGAAGAACTGCGTGAGGCATTCGAGGTCGGCACCCTCAAATATCGCCTGGAGCACATGGACATTGATCGGTGGTTGGCAGATTTGACCAGCGACAAGCAACAACTATCCATGCTTGCGGAAAGTGCAGATGGCGTGACCCCCGAGCGCGATGCCAAACTTGCTGAACTGAAAGACATCATCGAGCAAAAGGTCAGGCACCCAAGCACCAACAACCATGGCGAAGACAACCGCAAGATCATCGTGTTCTGCGCCTTTGCCGACACGGCGGCCTACCTTTACGAAAATCTTGAAGACTGGGCACGCAATAAACTGAATGTTCATATTGCCCTAGTGTCCGGCGGCACCAAACCCAACCGCACCAGTTTCGGCCACGCAGATTTCAGCCAGATACTCACCAACTTTTCGCCCCGCGCCAAGCAACGGGCCAAGATGAAGTCCATGCCGCAAGACGGCGAGATCGACATCCTCATCGCCACCGACTGCATCTCCGAAGGCCAGAACCTGCAGGACTGCGACCAGTTGGTGAACTACGACATCCACTGGAACCCGGTACGCATCATTCAGCGCTTCGGCCGTATCGACCGCATCGGCAGCCAAAACAAGGAAATCCAGCTCATCAATTTCTGGCCGACGCCCGACCTCAACAAATACATCAACCTCAAGAACCGGGTCGAGGCACGCATGGCGCTGGTGGATATCGCCGCCACCGCCGAGGACAACATCCTGCAATCAGAAGACCTGCGCGACCTGATCCAGGAGGACCTGCGCTACCGCGACAAGCAACTGCTCAGACTCAAGGACGAAGTGCTCGATCTGGAGGACTTCAACGAGTCCGTCGCCCTCAACGAATTCACCCTCGACGATTTCCGCATGGAACTGGCCACCTACATCGAGGCCAACCGCGAGAAGCTGGAAGAGGCGCCCTTTGGTCTCTATGCCATCGTGCCGCCCCATGCCGAATATCAGACCATCAAGCCCGGCGCCATCTACTGCCTCAAGCAACGCATCGAGGCCAGCGGCAACGAAACTGTTAACCCCTTGCAGCCCTATTTCCTTGTCTATATCCGCGACGATGGCGAAGTGCGCTACAACTTCACCAGTCCGAAACAGGTGCTCGAAATCTTCCGTGCCGTGAGCCAGGGCAAGACCGATCCATACGCGCAGCTATGCGAACTGTTCGATGCGGAAACCAAGGACGGCGAAGACATGAGCCAGTACAGCAGCCTGTTGGACCGTGCTGTTGCCGCCATCGCCGCGCAGTTTGGGCGAAAAAATGCGGGCAACCTTTTTGCCGGGCGCGGCGGCAAGCTTACCGACGCGGGCAAACAAGTGAAATCCACAGGTGACTTCGATCTCATTACATGGCTGGTCATCAAACAGTCAGCAGGTGCCGCTCAATGAGCGATTCAAAGCTACGCGCACGCATTGAAGATGTCCTGAAGTCAGCCGCTAGCAGCGACTTGCGCGCAAGCGCCCTCGAATTACTCGCTACCCTCGGCTACGCCAGCAACAAGACCTTGGACTGGCCCACTCAGCCCCAGGCTTTTGCCCACGAGCTTGAAACCCTGCTGGGCGGCAGCAATCGACTGAATGCCGAAGCAGTCTGCCTGGCAGACTGGTCGAGCGTGGCCTTCCTGTTCCAGCTCACCAACGATGAGCTCCCCACGCTCGCCGCGGGCCAAACAAGTTTTTTCAGCGACACCGGCGTGCAGCCTTGGCAGATCGAAAGCTTCATCTTTCTCGCGCTCGATCTCAAAGCCGGTAACTGGTCGCGCACGCGTCTGGCGCGAATCACCCGTGAAGTTAATCGGCTGTTCCCCATGCCCGTGATCATGCTGTATCGGCATCACGGGCACGACCACGAGCCTTTGCTTTCGCTGGCAGTGATCAACCGGCGCGCCCATAAACGCGATACCGGACGCGACGTGATCGACGGCAAGATTTCCATCATCAAGGACATCGATCTTCGCTCGCCTCATGCCGCCCATACCCGAATTCTGGAAAGCATGGCGCTGACGCAGGTGAGCACGAAATACGTGCCCTCCAGTTTTAGCCAGCTCTATGAAGCCTGGATGACCGTGCTGGACGTCAAGGCACTGAACGAGAAGTTCTACAAGGAGTTGGCCGACTGGTATTACTGGGCGCTACGCAAAGAAACCGGGGTGTGCTTTCCCAAAGGCCAGCCGCTGGATGATTCTCACGACCCGGCCACTAACGAACGCCCCTCGGTGGCAATGATCCGCCTGCTTACCCGGCTGATTTTCGTTTGGTTCCTCAAGGAAAAGAAGCTGGTGCCGGGCGAGCTCTTTGACGAGAAAGCACTTGCCAAGCTCCTGTGTACTTCCCCGTACCAGCAACAGCGCGAAGGCAATTACTACAAGGCGGTACTGCAAAACCTGTTCTTTGCCACCCTGAACACGGAAACCGCCGCCGAGGACGAGGACGGCAACAAGCAGCGCGTATGGCGCGAGGAAGCAGGCCCGAAACGACTGGATAAATATCTCATCCACACCGTCTATCGCTACAAGAAGGAATTCAAAGACCCCGACACGGCCCTGGCGCTCTTCCGCAAAGTGCCATTCCTCAACGGCGGCTTGTTTGAGTGTCTGGATAAGCTGGTAACGGATGAAGACCTGAGACGTGATCGCGACCTGGCCGCTCTGGTAGTAACCGAAGGTCGCCAGACCGTGCTGCGCGTCGATGGCTTTTCCGAGCGGACGGAAAACCCGCTGTACGTACCCAATGAACTGTTTTTCTCCGACGGCAAGGAGGGCGTGGACCTCAATGACATCTACCAGACCAAGAACCGCAAATACAAACCGCGCGGCCTGCTGAAGATTTTCGAGAGCTACAAGTTCACCATTGAAGAAAACACCCCGGTAGAGGAGGAAGTCGCGCTCGATCCGGAATTGCTGGGCAAGGTGTTCGAAAACCTGTTGGCCAGCTACAACCCGGACACCAAGACGACCGCCCGCAAGAAAAGCGGCGCGTTTTACACCCCGCGCGAGGTGGTGGATTACATGGTGGATGAGGCACTGGTGGCCTACTTCGAGCACGCCCTGACGCCAGGCGCGAAGGCGAAGGCCGTAACCGGCCGCACCCAGAATGCCCTGCTGGACCTTGGCGCTGGTGAAGGCGATCTGGACTTGGCACCCGCCAATACCCAGCCCGGCAAGCAAGAAGTGCCCAGCGCCGACAATGCCCTGGGCGAGCGCTTGCGCAAGCTCTTGAGCTACCGCCAAAGCGGCCACGACTTCAATCCCGGTGAAAAGCTGCAACTCATCCGCGCCATCGAGCAACTGCGCGTGCTCGACCCGGCCTGCGGTTCGGGCGCCTTTCCCATGGGCATCCTGCAAAAGCTGGTGCATGTGCTGCGCAAGCTCGACGACAACCCGCCCAACGCGCTGTGGAAAGCGCAGAACCGCACCCCGCTGGAACAGCAGTTAGCCATCGCCAAGAAGCTGCCCGACCCCACACTGCGCGACGAGCAGCTTGCCCAGGCCCAGGCTGCGCTCGACAAATTCGATCAGGATTTCGCCGACCCGGACTATGCCGACTACGCACGCAAGCTCTACCTGATCGAGAAATGCCTGTATGGCGTGGACATCCAGCCCGTGGCGGTGCAGATCGCCAAGCTGCGCTTTTTCGTCTCGCTGGTGGTGGAACAAAAGCTCGACACAGCGCGTAACCGGCTCACGCCGCTACCCAACCTGGAAACCAAAATCGTCGCGGCCAACTCGCTGCTGCCCATCCCGCGCAGCAACCGGCAGGCCGACTTGCTCTCCGACCCCGCCGTGGCCGAAAAGGAAGCGGAACTGCGCGAAGCCAACGCCAGCCACTTCGCCGCCAAGCGCTTCGCCGACAAGCGCAAACGCAAAGCGCGCATCCTGCGCCTGCGCGACGAACTAGCGGCGCTGCTCAAAGCCGATCTCTTGCTCAGCCCCGGCGATGCCGATCGCATGACCGCCTGGGACCCCTTCGATCAGAACCGCCACGCCGATTTTTTTGACTCCGAATGGATGTTCGGCTTCTCGCGCGGCTTCGACGTGCTCATCGGCAACCCGCCCTATGTACGACAAGAAGCCATCAAGGACGACAAGCCACGCTACAAGCCACACTACGACTGCTACAACGGCACGGCGGACTTGTATGTTTACTTCTACGAGCGCTCGTTCCAGTTGCTCAACCCCTATGGCGTGCTGAGCTTCATCACCAGCAACAAATGGTTTCGCGCCAAGTACGGCGAAGATCTGCGCCGATATATGGTCACTCACACCGAGATGCGCCAGATCATCGACTTTGGCGACGAGGCCGTATTCGACGCGCTGGCCTACCCCACCATCATCATCGCCATTAAGCGGGCCAAGCCGGTCGCATTGAGCGATGCAAACAATGAAGTATCGGTCTTGAACTGGGACAGCAACGACCCGGCGCATGAGAAAGAGCGCTTCCCCGAGGTGTTCGCCGCCGAGCACTTCGCCGTGCCGCAGTCGGAGTTGAAGGCGGGCGGCTGGCAACTGGAACCGCCGACCCAGCGCCGCCTGTTGGAGCGGCTGCGCAAGGAGGGGCAGACTTTGGGCGATTACTGTCAAGGGCAATTCTATCGAGGCATCTTGACGGGCCTGAACGAAGCCTTCGTTATTAGCCGCGAGCGGAGGGACGAATTGATCGACCGAGATTCCAAGTCAGCTGAGATCATCAAGCCGTTCTTGCGGGGTCGGGACGTGAAGCGCTGGCGTGTTGAGTCACAGGATTTGTGGCTGATCTTTACCCGGCGTGGCGTGGAGATTGATGCGTATCCGGCCGTCAAAGAGCACTTGCAAGGATTCCGCAAACAACTTGAGCCAAAGCCCGCTGATTGGGATGAAAAAGTTTTGGGGGCCTGGCCGGGGCGCAAGGTGGGCGCCTATGAGTGGTTTCACATACAGGACAATATTGCATACTGGGAAAGGTTTGAAGAACCAAAGATTGTTATTCCAGCGATCGCGGCCACACCTGTAGCCGCCATTGACAGAGTTGGTTATTACAGCAACAACAAGTCCACTATTTTTATTCCGCCGTCCATTGCTCTAGGCGCCGCTTGTGTGAACTCACCGGTTGCAGCTTGGATGGCAGTTCAGACTTTCGCAACTAAGCAGGGCGGGTTCTTTGACTTTGAACCGCGTTACTCCAGTCAAATTCCTGTACCCAACGCGAACTCAAGTCAACTCGTAGTGGTTGAGCGAGTTGTCGATGCCATCGCGGAAGGCGTTGCCACTCCGGAATATGAGCGCCTTCTCAACGGTCTGGTTTATGAGCTCTTCTTCCGCGAAGACCTGCACGCCAAAGGTATCCGCCTGTTTGATGCCTGCACCAAAGCTGGCATCGCTAACTGGTCTGCGCCTGATGTAACAATCGGCAAGAAGAAGCCCGAAGCGGTTGCGAAGCTTGGATGGAACATGCGCGCCAGTGAGACCGCCGAGGAAATCTTCCATCCCAGCCACCCGATCTACGGAATGCTGTTCGAGCTGCAAACGCTAGAGGTGGTTCGCATCATTGAAGGTCAGGCGTGAAGATCAGCACCATCACCCTCACCGATTTCCGCGCCTTTCCGGGTCCCGAACCCGCCACTTTCAAACTCGACGAAAACAATCTGCTGGTCTATGGCGACAACGGTAGCGGCAAGAGCTCGCTGTTTCATGCGCTGCGAGGATTCTTTAGCCCCGCTATCGCGCCATCTTTGATGGGCCTCAAAAATACGTTCAGCCACGCCACGCTTGGCAATGTTGGCGTCAAGATCACGTTCAGTACCGGCTTCGCAGCAAGCTGGGGATTCCAGGTCGCGCATCAGATGCGGAGCGCCCTCGGCATTCAATCGGGTCCGTTCTTGATCGAGACTCACCCGACCTCAAGACAGTCATCACCCGATCCCGGCCTACTGGCGGCAACCCAATTTGCAGCATGCCTCGACTATCGCAGCCTGCTTGCAACCAACTATAGGCATGGGGATGACTCGATCAATCTGTTCGAGCTCGCTGTCAAGGGGCTGCTGGCGGGATATGTGGACCTGGCAACGAGCAAGACTCTAGGCAAGCTGTGGCAAGAAGTACTCGATTCGAAGCCTGTCAGAAATACACACAAGGCGACAAGCAGGTGTAATGCAAGATGCGCCGCTTTCAACAATGCGATTACTCAGGCTCTCGGCCGCCTAAAAGCAGATGCAGCAGACATTCTGGGGCAATTGGACGCCGGCGGAATCACGCTCACTGGGCTACCGTTCACCAACGTGGCCTACAACTTCGCAAAGCCTTCACACCTGAAGGCCTTCAATAACCAGTCCATCGGACTAGAGGTGAGTTACCACAGTGAGCCGGTTACGACCCCACAGAACTACCTGAATGAAGCGCGGCTCTCCGCCCTGGGCTTGGCGCTTTACCTGGGAGCCCGATTAGCTTGCGTGCCGCAAACTTCGCCGCATCTCAAGTTGCTGGTGCTGGATGATGTGCTGATCGGCCTCGACCAATCAAACCGAATTCCGGTGCTCGATCTTCTTGAAAATCGCTTCAAGGATTGGCAGATCGTACTTTTGACCCATGACAGGTTGTGGTTTGAGACTGCTCGCGTTCGCGCCAATTTGAATGGCAAGTGGAACATTGTTGAACTGTATGAGAGCAAGGAGGCAGATGCTTGCTTCCGTCCGATCGCCGTGACTGGTAAAGCGGACGTAGTAGAAGAATATCTCGACCGCGCGGACCGGCACCTTGCCGCCAGCGACTGGCGTGCCGCTGCCGTATATGCGCGGTCGGCATTCGAAATGTGGCTCAAGATACAGTGCGCCCGACATGACGTCCCGATTCGCTTCAGCCTGGAGCCGCGCAAGCTTGATTCGAATATCTATCTCACAGCGCTTGAGGTCTGGGCTGCTAACAAGCATGCCAAACCCGCGCTGGCCGGCGTGCTGAACGTGCTTGCACTGTACCGAGACACGGTATTCAATCCTGGCAGCCATTCATATCCGACAAGCATGAGCGGTGGCGAGTTGCGTGCCGCGGTTAAAGCCATGCGATTCGTCAATCAATCGACAAAATTTGGCCTAAGCGCGATCAACATCGCTGAGAAGCTGATGAACAAAGCCGGAGCGACAGCAGAGGAGTTGGCTTTGGCTGCGGGGTATCTGCGTGTGGCATTCATCGGACGGCTTAGAGGAATGGCAAACGGAAGGAATCTTGCCCTACCGTTTTCCATGGAGTCACATAGGATCAAGCCTGCGGATTTGTGGGCCGCGATGACTGCTATTGGTTGGCCAGCCAAACGCGCGCCTTGGGTCAGCGGAATCAATACCAATAGCGCGGTGCTGCTTGATGACTGGACCTGGCCAATTTTGCTCACCTTCACGGTGGCGCAATTGCAGTCGGCCCTTCAAGCTGTGAAACTGCATTAGAGATTAATCCATGCGCACTGCCCAAGACATCCTCGCCGAACTCAACGCCGCCGACGAATCCCCTCGCGTCGAAGCCAAGCGCTCACGTGATATCGGCAAATCCGTGATCGAGACGGTCGTGGCATTTGCCAATGAGCCGGGGCTGGGCGGCGGTCACATCCTGCTTGGCGTCGGCTCCGGTGTGGACGACAAGGGGGATGCCCGTTACTGGCCCGAAGGCCTGTCCGATCCGGACAGGATTCAGAAGGATCTCGCCAGCCAGTCCGCGACCATGCTCAATGTCGCGATTCGACTACAGATGCGCATCGTCCAGGAACAAGAATGAGCGAGCCCGTGAGAATGCCATCGTGGTAACCGACAGCGCCAATCTACTCCTGATTGTCGACGGACTTCGCGACCAGCCGCGCGAAGCGGCGACGGTGGAATTCAAGATGAACTGGGAACTGCCGCGCGATATCGGCGAATACATTTCGGCTCTCGGCAACGCGGCGGCGCTGGAGCGACATGATCGCGCCTGGCTGGTATGGGGTGTGGACAATGTCACCCATGCGGTAAAGGGCACGGGCTTCGATCCCTTTTCCGCCAAGGGCGAAGGCAATCAGCCCTTGATCATGTGGTTAACGCAGAAAATCGCTCCACGCCCGGACTTCAAGTTCCATGAACTCGCACATCCGGAGGGGCGGTTGGTGCTGCTTGAGATTCACACGCCCAGGATGGCGCCCCTGGCTTTCGATGGGGTTCGGTATATCCGGATTGACAGCCACAAGACAAGCCTGGCGCAACATGCCGACAAGGAGGCACGCCTTTGGGACGCCCTCGGCGGCCAGGAGGATTGGACCGGCCAGATTGTGTCTGAGGCAAGCCTCGAAGATCTGGACCCGAGGGCCATCGAGTTCGCCCGCGCGAAGTTCATTGAGCATCTGATCAAGAGCGAGGCGGACACAAGTCGCCACGAAAAGATTCGAGCGGACGCCCAGCAATGGGATATTCCCACCCTGTTGAACAAGGCCCACATTGCCAAGCAGGGGCGGCTTACTCGTGCAGCGCTGCTGTTGCTTGGGCGCGATGAAGCGGCACATTTTCTCTCGCCGGCAGATGCAAAGATTTCGTGGATTCTGCGTGATAAGGGCAACAAGGCGGCGGGCGGCCAGCATTTCGGTCTGCCCCTGATCCTGGCGTCAGACGCACTGTTCAATCGCATACGTAACGTACCCGTTGAATACATGCCAGACGGTACGCTATTCCCCACACCGGTGTTGCAATATGACCCATGGGTGATCCGCGAAGCCTTGCACAATTGCATCGCGCATCAGGATTACCGGCTTGGCGGCAAGATAAACGTGGTGGAGCATCCGGACAAGCTGGTGTTTTCCAATCTGGGCACATTCATCCCGCCCAGCATTGAGTGGATGCTCGATCATCATTCGCCGCCGGAGCATTACCGCAACCAATGGTTGATCGATGGCATGGTGCGCCTGCGCATGATCGACCAGATTGGAAGCGGCATCCGGCGAATGTTCGAGACACAGCGTGATCGGTTCTTTCCGTTGCCCGATTACATCATTGACGCCGATTCGACTACAAATCCGCGGGTGGAGGTTTCGCTCAGCGGCAAGATTCTGGATGCGAAATACACTCACGCTCTCATGCGGCGCCCGGACCTGGATCTCAGTCAGGTCATCCTGCTCGACAAGATACAGAAACGTTTGCCCATTAAGGCGGATGTAGCCAAACGCCTTAGAACCGCAAAGCTGATTGAGGGGCGGTCGCCCAATTACTACATTTCGGCTCAGGTGGCGGAATGGACTGCGCAGAAGGCGCGATATATCCGCAACCGCGGGTTGGACGATGACTACTACCAACGCCTGGTTGTCGAGTACCTCAACCAATACAAGCGGGCCAATCGCAAGGAACTGGATGAGTTGTTGGTAAGCAAACTACCGGACGTGCTTTCGGCCGAGCAGAAACAACACAAGGTCAGAAACCTGTTGCAGGCATTGCGCCGCGAGGGGGTAATCCGCAATGCCGGGACGCGAGGTGCGCCGACATGGGTTCTGTGCGGTGAGAGTCGCTTTGCTAAAACCGATGGAGAAGCTGGTTCCTAGCAATGCCGATAGCCACAAACCCCACACAACCAATTGATTTTTATATTTACTAAATTTCACGTGAGACGGCGCATCGAATGCAGTCGGAATGCCTGCCAAGGCGGCATGCGTCATATGCCGGCATCCGCAATGACCTGCCCGCAGTGAAGGTTTTTCTAGGTGTCCGATAAAACCAGTCAGGTCAGCCGCTCGAAGGTGGTAAGCGAGGGGACGAAGGTGATAAGCCGGACGCCCAAGGTGGTAAGCGCCCTTTCCCTCCTACTATCGCCGTCCCGCCAGCGCCGACTATTGCTCTTGACTGGCTTCGTTGCCTGCGAGTCACCAGTCGCCTAAGTCACAGAGGCCACCCGGCGCAGACCCGCCGCGTCGAGCACCTCCACCTGCTCGCGGCCGAGCTTGACCAGGCCCTGCTCGGCAAAGCCCTTCAACAGGCGGCTGACCATTTCGCGCACGCTGCCCA
>CAZYTN010000017.1:0-20073 GCA_964650115.1 uncultured Sulfuritalea sp. | reverse complement strand
GGCGGCAACGACACGCTCAAGGGCGGCGCCGGCAACGACGCCCTCGACGGCCAGCGCGGCAACGACCAGATGGAAGGCGGCCTCGGCAACGACAACTACTACGTCAATCGCGGCGACGGCGCGGGCACGGCGATCACGACCGGCGAGGACAGGGTGGTCGAACTGGCCGCGTCCGGCACCGACACGGTCCATAGCTACGTCTATACCTACACCCTGGATGCCAACGTCGAGAACCTGGTGCTCGAGAGCTGCAACACCGCGCGCAAGGGTTTCGGCAATGGGCTCGACAACGTCATGACCGGCAACGGCCTGAACAACGTGCTGTCCGGCGAGGGCGGCAACGATACCCTCTACGGCGGCGACGGCAACGACACCCTTTACGGCGGAAACGGCAACGACCTGCTCGACGGCGGCCTGGGCAAGGATGTCATGAATGGTGGGGCGGGCAACGACAGCTTCATTTTCTCAACTGTGCTGAATGCGGCCACTAACAGCGACAGAATCACCGACTTCAGCTCCGGGCTGGATACCATTCAACTAAGCAATTCCGTCTTCACCGCACTTGGCGCGGCAGGCGCCCTGAATGCCGACTTCTTTTATGCCGGCGCCAGCGCTAATGATGCCGATGACCATATTATTTTTAACGCCGCGACAGGTGCGCTTTACTACGACTCCGATGGGTCGGGAGGAACCGATCAAGTCCTGTTTGCCACCCTCGCCGCCGGGTCCACCCTTGCCAGCACCGATTTTGTCGTGGGAGCATGACAGACATACGTCATGACAACCAAGGCAGCTATTGCCTGAAGATCTGCACCAAGCAGCAGGAGGAGAAACCAGATCCTCCATCGCTGTCTCGAGGATACCGTTTGTCCTGAAGATTTGCTGCTCATGATTCGCGACTTCAATAGGCCGACGGTGGTATCGTTTGCTTGGACGAATGCGACTCGTGGCGCGTTTCCGTGTTGCCTTGGGAGGTGTTATGCCGATTTTCGGTAATCTCGACCCGAAGGACGTGAGGGACTTGGCGTGGCTGTCTGCGGTTGCCTATCCCGACGCTTTTGGCACGAATCACACTCTTTCCTACAATATCGACCAAGCATTATTGACCGCATCAGGTTGGCGGCCCCTGAGTGGAAATGAGTTGGGCCTTTCCCTCACCAACGGATATTTTCAGGACGGGAATGCCGCCGGCTTTGTCGCCGTCAATGGAAATAGGCTTGCGCTGGTTTTTCAGGGGACGAATCCACCAAATCTTGATCCTGCTAATGACATTAATTTTCTTACCGACTTGAGCCTATCGGGCGCCGCCCCTGGTGTTCATTACAAGTTGCTGACAGATTTGATCGACGCGGCAGTCACATACGCCAACACACACAGTGAAATAACTAATGTCTTTATCACCGGACACAGTCTCGGTGGACAGATGGCTGAACTGTTCGCCGCACGCGATGGACAATCAATACATCTTTTCAGTACACCGCCGATTTTGAGCCAAGCGGCGAAATCAGTAGAAATCGTTACCTTTGGCTCGCCGGGGCTTGGTCCCCTACTCTTGAGTGTCGTACCGACCCATGCACAATGGATCGACCACATTACACATTTTGGGAATACTGAGGATCCGGTGTTCAACCATCTCAGTCTGGCCTATGTTTTGGGGCTTAATTCTCTGATCGGCTCAAACGTAATCCGGATGGATCTGCCGAACACGTCAAGCTTGCTATACGAACATAAGAGCGCGCTGTACGCCAGCAATATCGAGGACATAGTCCAATCGCCCCTCTACCTTTATTCAGGCTCACCGACAAGCACTGACCTTGTCTTGGGTGGAAACGGCGATCGGTATTTGGGTCTTCACTATGTGTCGGACGACCAACTTTCCGCGACGTGGTCAGACAGGCAAAGTTTTATTCTAGGACTCGGCGGCAATGATTACCTGCTGGGCGGAATAGGAAACGATCTATTGGACGGTGGAGAAGGCAACGATCAAATATTTGGAGGCGCCGGTGACGACAGACTATACGGCGGCAAGGGGCAAGGGGACGATAGCCTTAATGGTGGCTTGGGAACGGATACCGCCTACTTCACGCGCGATCGAACTGAGTACGACGTCACCTCTGATGGCCAGACAATTACTGTCCGCGACCTCGGGATATTTTCCTCAGGGACCGATACGCTAATCGAAATCGAATATCTCCATTTTGGAGATCCGGCCCCCGGCAAAGGCCAAACCATACCGAGTTCCGATTTCCTGAGCCCTTCAACCGGACCGAAGCCGCAACTGAATGTGGCCAACGCCGGGGCCGCCTACGAAGGCGCGGCCGGATCGCATCAGGTGAAGTTCGCGGTTTCTCTGACGGGCGCGACGAGCGATCCCGTCACCATAAGCTATTCGACCAGCGACGGCAGCGCCACGGCTGGAAGCGATTATGTCGCGAAGAGCGGCACCTTGATCTTCAATCCGGGCAATCCACTCACTCAATATGTCCTGGTGGACGTGAAGGGTGACGCGACTCCGGAGCCGGACGAGAGCTTCACGTTGAATCTCAACAATGTTTCTGCGGGTGCGATGATCGGCGACGGCTCCGGTATCGCGACGATCCTCAACGACGACAGCGCAGCTTTACCGCCCGCCCCTCTGCCGACGGTATCGATCTCCGACGCTCAGGTCGTCGAAGGAAACAGTGGCACGACCTTCATGGCGTTGTCCGTCTCGTTATCGGCAGTTCCGACCAGCAACGTCACGGTCCACTGGTCCGCGGCGAACGAAACGGCCGTGACTGCGGATGGTGACTACGGCGCCGCCAGCGGAACACTGACATTTTTGCCCGGACAAACGTGGCCGCTTATCGTGCTGGTGCCAGTGCTTGGCGACACCGGGGTCGAGACGGACGAAACCATCGCGATCTCTCTAGACAGTCCGAGCGGAGCGACGCTTGGCCGCGCGACCGCGATTGGGACCATCCGAAATGACGACGTCCCGCCGGCTGTGCTGCCGACGATCTCGATCGCCGATGCCGCCGCGGTGGTTGAGGGAAATCCAGGGGATGTTCACAATTTCCTCGACTTCCTTGTTTCCATGTCATCTCCTGCCACGAGTCCCATCACGGTGAACTGGTTCACGTCGGACGGGACCGCAGTCTATGCGGGGCTCAGTGGCGACTATGAGGCGCACAGCGATCTGCTGTGGTTCGAAGCAGGAGAGCAATTCAAGCATATCAGGATCGAGGTCGATACCGACCGCCTGGTCGAAGACAGCGAGACACTCAATGTTTCGCTGTGGGGCGCCAACGGGGCCAATATTGGCACGGCCGCCGCCTCAGGCACGATTACCGATGACGACGCGGCGACGATCGCGATTAGCGATGCGGCGGTTCTGGAAGGCAACGATGGCACCGCGAACGCCGAGTTCTTCTTGACGCTCTCGAATCCTTCCCAGAACCCGGTGACCGTTCAATACGCCATGGTCGGAGATTCCGCGTCCGTCGACCAAGATCTTTGGTCCAGTAGCGGCACGCTTACATTTAACCCCGGAGAGACGCGGAAGTCGCTGACCGTTACGGTTCAGGGCGATACATCGGTCGAGTCGTCTGAGACGTTTAAGCTGAACCTGAGCAATGCGGTCGGTGCCTCCCTGTCCGACAGCACTGGGGTCGGTATCATCATCACCGACGATTCGGCAGGGTTGTGGAACTTCGTCACAACCCAACAAATTGCGCCAACTTCAAATCCGCTGGACGCGCCGTTGGTTTACTCGTCGGAGGCTGCGGTTTCCCTCGATGGTCACTATGTGGCTTACGAATACTCCGCAGCCGGGCTATACAATGGATGGATCAACGTATTCCTTTATGACAAACAGACCGGCGCAAGTACTCCGGTAACGACGGGAATCAGCGGCCACTCGATGTCGCCAAGCATTTCTGCCGATGGCCGGTACGTCGCCTATCAAAGCAACGATCCGACCTTCATCGCAGGCGATACCAACGGGAAATACGACGTTTTTGTTACCGATCACCTGTTAGGCATTACCGAACGCATAAGCGTGTCAGGGTTGGGCGCCCAGAGCGACGGCGATTCGACCGCAGCTTCCATTTCTGCCGACGGCCGATTGGTGACGTTCGTCAGCACTGCCAGCAATCTGGTGCCCGGCGACACGAACGGAATCGCCGACATTTTCGTTTATGACCGCGCCAACAAGACGGTCGAGCGTGTCAACATTGCTGCCGATGGGGCCCAGGCCAACGCAGAATCCACGGTCCCGGTTATCTCCCTCGACGGAACTGTCGTTGCCTTTAATTCGCTGGCCAACAACCTCGTCCCCGACGATCACAACGTCCAGTGGGATACCTACGTCTTCGACAGAACTTCGCAAACGCTGAGCGTTGTCAGCGTGGATAGCAACGGCAACGGCGGGTTCGGGAACCCTGGTCTCAATTTTCGTCCTGCACTCTCCGCCGACGGGCGATTGGTCGCTTTCAATTCCGATTGGGGGTTTGTTCCAGCGGATAACAATGGGCGCTGGGATACCTATGTCTTCGACCGCATCCTAAATAGCTACATGCAGGTGAGCGTCGGTCAGAATGGGCTGCAGGGCAATCAAGATACGGGCGGGAATGTTCAAATTGCCCCGGATGGATCGACGGTAACCTTTTTCGATTTTTCCACGAACTTATTTGCCAATCATGACCCAACACGCGCTGATGTCGTCGTTGCGCTGCGCGAAGTGGCGCCGACGGTCACAGTATCCGATGTCATGATCGTAGAGGGTCAGACGGGGACGAAAACCGCGCAATTTACGATCAGTTTGTCGGGGGCGACGGTTCAACCCGTCACAGTTACTTATCTGACGGAAGACGGGACAGCGAGGGCGGGCGACGACTACTCCGCAGCCTATGGTTCCCTTTCATTTGCTCCCGGTGAACTGACAAAGACCGTCACGGTTCCCATAGCCAGTAACCTCACCTTTGAAGCCAATGAGACGTTTGCATTGCGTGTTTCAAGCGCAGTGAATGCCGTGGTCGGCAAGACTGGAATTGGCACAATCCTGAACGACGATCCAGGACCGCCGGCAGTGGCCGTCTTTGATACATCTGTAAGTGAAGGCAATGGCGGGACCAGCACCGCCTCGTTCGGTATCACACTTTCAGCCCCGTGGATGAGTCCTGTCACGGTGACCTATTCGACTTCTGGGGGCAGCGCTACCACAGGTGCGGACTATCAGGACATCACGAATGGCATCGTAATCTTTGAGCCCGGCGAGACGCAGAAGACGGTGGACGTCTCCGTAGTCGGAGATAGCATTTACGAGGGAGAGGAAGCCTTCTTGCTTCAACTGGCTTCTGCCACGAATGGCGTAATCGCCAGGGGCACAGCGACTGGGACCATCGTCAATGATGATGGTGCTGACGCTCTTGTCTTTCAAGCGACTGAGCGGATCAATGTCGGCAACGATGGGCATCAAGCCTTATATCCAGGCCGGCCATACGAGCCATCGCTCTCTGCCGACGGGCGATTTGTTGCATTTCGTAGCGGGGACAGCGGCCTCGTGCCGGGCGATACCAATGGACAGAGTGACATTTTCCTCGTTGATAGAACCACCGATGTTATTGAACAGATCAGCCGTGGACTGAATGGTGCTCAGCCAAACGGTACGTCCGCGTATCCAAGTATTTCTGCCGATGGACGCTATGTCTCCTTTTCCAGCTTTGCGAGCAACCTGGTGTCCGGCGACTTTCAAAACTACGACGTCTTCGTGTTCGACCGACAAACCGGTCAGACCCAGCGCGTAAGCGTTGCGAGCGACGGGGCTCCGGGGAATGACAGTTCGTTGGAGTCGGTGATTTCCGCCGATGGACGGTTTGTTGCCTTTCGAAGTTATGCGAGCAATCTCGTGGCTGGCGATACGAATGGTGTCCCTGATGTCTTCGTCCATGATCGGCAGACCGGAACGACTGAGCTTGTCAGCAAGAATTCGGATGGAATCGTTGGAAACGCTTCGGCATCCCCACCGGCAATCTCGGGCGATGGGCGATATATTGCTTTCTCAAGCGCAGCAAGTAACTTGGTCAGTGGCGATACCGATGGCGCTTACGATGTGTTCCTGTATGACCGCACAACTCAGCAGTTGCAGGAGGTCACTGCGGGGGCCAACAGCGATTCGAGTTGGCCATCGCTCTCCGCAGATGGGCGATTTCTTGCGTTTACAAGCACCGCCAGCAACTTGGTCAGCGGCGATAGCAACGGTGCGAACGACGTCTTCGTTTACGACCTCATCAGTAATTCAATCGAAAGGGCCAGCGTCACGTCCGATGGTACGGAGGCGAACGGCGCGTCGAGCCAACCATCAATTTCAGCGGATGGTCGGTACGTTTCCTTCCGTAGCGTGGCGAGCAATCTCGTTGTTGGGGATACAAACAATGCCCCCGACGTCTTCGTATTTGATCGGCAATCCCATACTGTCCAGCGACTGAGCATCACCGCCGCGGGGAATCAAGCAAATGGTGGCGTAGATCAAAGCAATCTTTCTCCGATATCGGCCGATGGCGCCATCGTCGCCTATGTTAGTGATGCCACTAATCTCGTGCCAAATGACACGAACGGCATTGCCGATTTGTTCGTTGCAGTTCGCGAGACAGGAAACAAAGTGTCAGTCGCGGATATAGGGCTTGACGAGGGCAATAGTGGAACGCGGGATGCGATATTTACTGTGTCGCTGTCCAAGCCAGCGGCGGCCACGATTACAGTGACATGGTCCACTGCGGACGGAAGCGCATCGGCAGGATCGGATTATGCCGCTCGCAGCGGTACCTTAACCTTCGCACCGAGTGCTCTCAGCCAAACTATCCGTATCCCGATCATTGCCGATGGAGCACTTGAAGAAAATGAGTCCTTCAGTGTCGTCATCAATGCCGCGACGGGAGCCGTGATCCAGCGTGGCGCTGCCAGCGGAACAATCAGAAATGATGATTTCCCGCCATCTGCCGCGACCGTAGTTTCTCTCAGCAGCTTGATGCTTTCCGAGAGTCTCACCAATGCAACTCTGATCGGCACGGCGAATGCCGCTCTCATAGGCAACAGCCTACCCAACACTTTGGCTGGAAACTCGGGTTCCAATCTACTGGTTGGGTCTGGAGGCAACGACTGGCTTAGGGGCGGGGCTGGCAACGATTTGTTGGACGCTGGCGACGGTAACGACACCGTCGATGGTGATGAGGGAGATGATGTACTGGTCGGCTGGACCGGGATCGACACCCTCAAGGGCGGCGCTGGAGACGACACCTACCTAGTCGACCTCACCGCCACCGGCACGCTGCAGGACACCCTCACCGAAGTCGCGGGGGCCGGTACCGACAGCGTGCAGCTGCGCGGCAGTGTCGTGCTAGCGACAGCCGCCACGGTGACCCTCGCCCCCAACCTGGAAAACCTCGATGCCGGGGCCACCGGCACCGCCCGGCTCAACCTCACCGGCAATGCTTCGGCCAACACCCTCACCGGCAACGCCGCTGCCAACATCATCGACGGTGGCCTCGGCGCCGACACCCTGATCGGCGGCGCCGGAAACGACAGCTATTTCGTGGACAACCTGCTGGACACCCTCACCGAAGCGGCAGATGCCGGCACGGACCTGGCGAAGATCAGCATCGTCACAGCCGGCGGCGCGTATGTCCTGCCGGACAACGTCGAAAACGGCCTGCTCGTCAACGCCGTGGCCTTCAATCTCAGTGGCAACGCCCTGACCAACAACCTCACCGGCAACGCGGCTGCCAACATCCTCGACGGCGGTTTGGAAGCCGATACCATGAACGGCAACGCCGGCAACGACACCTACATTGTCGATAACGCAGGCGACGCTATCATCGACAGTGCCGGTATCGATACCGTGCGGTCCTTGATCGACTACATCCTGGCTGCCAATCTTGAGAACCTCACCCTCACCGGCGATGCCAGTATCAACGGCACCGGCAACGCGCTGGCCAACGTACTCACTGGCAATGCCGGCAACAACATGCTCACCGGCGGGCTCGGCAACGACACCTACGTCATCAGCACCGGCGATACCATCACCGAACTTGCCAACGGAGGCATCGACCTCGTCCAGACCGATATCACCTACAGCCTTGGCGACACTCTCGAGAAGCTCACCCTGACCGGCACGGCGGCCATCGACGGCACCGGCAATGCCCTGGCCAACATACTCACCGGCAACAGCGGCAACAACCGGCTGGATGGCGGGATTGGCAACGACACCCTGATCGGCGGCGCGGGCAACGACGGCTTCGTCGTGGATTCGCTCAGCGACGTGGTGACCGAACGCGCCGACGGCGGTTACGATTCCGTCCTGGTGGACACCACGCTTACCGCCGGCACCTTCCTCATGGCGGCGAACGTGGAATATGGCCGGTTGGGCGGCACGGACAGCCTGAACCTGACCGGCAATGCCACGAACAACGAATTGCATGGCAACAGCGGCGCCAACATCCTCGACGGCGGCGCCGGCAACGACACCCTCTACGCCGGGGGCGGCAACGACACGCTCAAGGGCGGCGCCGGCAACGACGCCCTCGACGGCCAGCGCGGCAACGACCAGATGGAAGGCGGCCTCGGCAACGACAACTACTACGTCAATCGCGGCGACGGCGCGGGCACGGCGATCACGACCGGCGAGGACAGGGTGGTCGAACTGGCCGCGTCCGGCACCGACACGGTCCATAGCTACGTCTATACCTACACCCTGGATGCCAACGTCGAGAACCTGGTGCTCGAGAGCTGCAACACCGCGCGCAAGGGTTTCGGCAATGGGCTCGACAACGTCATGACCGGCAACGGCCTGAACAACGTGCTGTCCGGCGAGGGCGGCAACGATACCCTCTACGGCGGCGACGGCAACGACACCCTTTACGGCGGAAACGGCAACGACCTGCTCGACGGCGGCCTGGGCAAGGATGTCATGAATGGTGGGGCGGGCAACGACAGCTTCATTTTCTCAACTGTGCTGAATGCGGCCACTAACAGCGACAGAATCACCGACTTCAGCTCCGGGCTGGATACCATTCAACTAAGCAATTCCGTCTTCACCGCACTTGGCGCGGCAGGCGCCCTGAATGCCGACTTCTTTTATGCCGGCGCCAGCGCTAATGATGCCGATGACCATATTATTTTTAACGCCGCGACAGGTGCGCTTTACTACGACTCCGATGGGACGGGAGGAACCGATCAAGTGCTGTTTGCCACCCTCGCCGCCGGGTCCACCCTTGCCAGCACCGACTTCATTGTCGGCTTCTGATGTTTCCCGCGTGCGGTGCAGAAGGACCGCCCGGCTGAGCGGATTCAGCCTGCTGCTGGTCGCAGGCTTTACGGCGGCCGCTCCCCCGCTGCTCGACTTGCCGATCCAGTGCAATTTGGGCGTCGACTGCCACATCCAGAACTTCTTCGATCATGACGCCGGCTCCGGGTGGCGGGATCATGCCTGCGGCAGCCTCAGCTACGATAGTCACCAAGGCACGGATTTCCGCGTCGCGGATCGGGCAGCGATGGAAGCCGGCGTCAATGTCGTGGCCGCCGCCGGCGGCATCGTCAAGGGAGTGCGCGACGGCGAGCCGGACATTTCGGTAAGGCAGCGCGGACGGACGGAATTGCACGGCAAGGATGCCGGCAATGCAGTTCGCATAAGTCATGAGGACGGCTGGGAAACGCAGTACAGCCATCTCCTGCGCGGCAGCGTCGCTGTCAGCGTCGGGCAGGTAGTCAAGGCCGGCACGGTGCTGGGCCAGGTCGGACTCTCCGGCAACACCGAATTCCCGCACGTCGATTTTTCCGTCAGGCGGCATGGCAAGGCGATCGACCCCTTTGCCCCCGACGGCGGGGTGTGCGGAACCGATCAACGAACCCTCTGGCGACCCGAGTTGCAGCAAATCCTGCGCTACCGGCCGAGCGGACTGTTGCGGGCCGGCTTTGCCGATACGCCACCCGAGCTGGAGCGAAACGCGACCGACCAACCGGTCACGACCGCGCTTGCCGCGGACTCACCCGCCATCGTGTTCTGGATGGAATTGTTCGGGCTGAAGAAGGGCGACATCCTCGAAATGACGCTGGTCGATCCCGCAGGGCGAAGCCTGGCGAGGAGTCGCAGGATTGCCGATCGCGACAAGGCCGTGTGGCATGCCCTGGTCGGCAAGCGCCGCAGCAACAGCGCATGGACTCCCGGTACTTACGAAGGACGCGTCACCCTGCAGCGCGGCGAAACGCTCGTGATCGACCAGGCACGGACGATTCCCCTACAATGACCAGGCGCGGCGCGGGCTTTCAAGGCATCCGCCCCTTCCTTGATCGAAGTATTCCGCGAACGATCGATACGCATCAGGATCCAATGAAAATCCCGGGCGAATGCTAAACAGAGGGAAGCAGGATGACACCCGTCAGAAAATCGGCCTTTCGATGCAAAACCTAGTGTCGCCAGAGTGACATGGCCGCCAGCGTCGTCTTCATTGACTTCCGGGTTGAGGGCTATGAAACCCTGATCCGGCAGTTCGACCCCTCGGTCGAGGTTTATCTCATCGACGATTCGGCCGACGGATTCGACCAGATCGCCGCCAGGCTGCTGGGGCGAACCGACATCGACGCCGTGCATGTCATTTCTCACGGCAGCGCGGGTGAACTGCTTTTGGGAAATTCGCTTCTGTCGGGCGACAGCCTCGCCGGGCACGCCACCCAACTCGCATCGATCGGCCAGTCGCTCGCCGCCAGCGGCGATATCCTGCTCTACGGCTGCAACGTTGCGGCAGGACAGGCCGGGCTCGAATTCATCGGCGCCCTGGCACAACTCACCGGCGCGGATGTGGCGGCCTCGAACAACCTCACCGGTGCCGCAATCAGCGGCGGCGATTGGGAACTCGAAGTCACGACAGGAATCATCGACAGCAGCGCGATGACTTTCGCGGATGACGCATTCAGTGGCGTGCTTGCCACGCCATCCAGCCTGGGTGTCGTGTCAACGGTCGAACTTTCCGGCGATCAGCTCATCGATTCATTGCTCCTGATGTCGAAGTGGGGGAATGCGGTGGTCGGCTCTAGCGTGACATTGAGCTACAGCTTTCCCGATGCCGGCTCCTCGTGGTCTACCGACCTATTTACCGGATATGGCAGCCCGAGCGACCCCACACAGGAACCCCACAACAGCGAATACCATGGATTGACGCTGGCGTCGGAGCAAGCCGGAGTTCAGGCCGCGCTGGCCGCCTGGGCAAGCGTCGCGAATATTACCGTCGTCCAGGCTGACGACAACCTCACCAGCGCTGGCGATTTGCGCTTTGCCTACACCGGAACGATGAGCGCGTCCACCTGGGCCTATGCCTATGGTCCCTCGGCCACCTCATACGCCGGCGATGTCTGGCTGAATTACGACCTTGCGACCACCGATTTTTCCGACTTTGCCCTTGGCACCATCGGCTCGGAAGTTCTGATCCATGAAATCGGCCACACCCTGGGCCTGAAGCACCCGTTCGACACCCTCCGCGACCCCGACAACGACAACAGGCTCCCGCCGAATCTCGACAACATATCGATGACGATGATGAGCTACGACGTCGCCGCCGGCATCGGCGACACGGGCGAAAACATCAGCATCTATCCGACGACACCGATGTCGCTGGACATACGCGCGATCCAGTATCTCTACGGCGCCAACACGAGCTATCACGCCGGCGACGATACCTATGTCTTTGCATCGAACGAGGAGTATTTTCAATGCATCTGGGATGGCGGCGGCACCGACACGATCCAGTATTCGGGAAATGATGACAGCGAAATAAACCTGACGCCAGGCGCATGGAGCAACCTCGGCATCGACATCACCTACCCCGGCACCCTGCTTTCCCCGAACAAATACAACGTCCAGATTTACGACACGGTCACGATAGAGAACGCCAGCGGGGGGTCGGGAAACGACCTGTTGACCGGCAATTCCATCGGCAATGTGCTGAGCGGGGGAAACGGCAACGACACTCTCGCCGGCGGTGACGGCAACGATATCCTGAGCGGAGGTGACGGCAACGACACGCTCGCCGGCGGTAGCGGAAACGATACCCTGAGCGGCGGCGGCGGTGTCGATATCTTTGACTACGCCGCCACGGGTGAAGGTACCGACCTCCTCGCCGACCTGACGCCCGGCGACCTGATCCGCGTCAGCGGCGCCGCCTTCTCCGGTGCGGCGACCGACGGCAACGGAACCGGGATCGGGCGCAACCAGGTTCAGGTCGCCGATTCCGGCGGCGACACCATGCTGTACATCGGCAGCAACATGACGCCTGGCGCCGACGTCATCATCAAGCTCGGTGGCACCTACCTCGCCGAGCAGTTTCTCCTGAATGGCAATTCGATCGGCCTGCGTCTGGCCAACACGCCTGCCACCGGGTCGGTTTCGATCATTGGTACCGCTGCCGAAGACCAGACCCTCGCCGTCGATGACACCCTCGCCGACAGCAACGTCCTGGGTACTGGCACTTACACCTGGCAGGCGAGCAGCAATGGCGTCTCCTGGACCACCGCCGGCAGCGGCAACAGCCTGATCCTTGGCGACGCCCTGGTCGGCCAGCAGATCCGCGTCACCGCCAGCTACACCGACGGACTGGGATACGACGAGAGCGCCACCAGCGGTGCCACGGACGTCGTCGCCGCCCTCAACGATCCTCACAGCGGCGGCATCGGCCTGAGCGGTGCGGCCGCCAGCGGCCAGGTGCTGAACATTGCCAGCACCCTCGCCGACGCCGACGGCCTGGGCGCCATAGCCTACACCTGGCAGGCCAGCCGCGACGGGGCGGACTGGACCACGATAGGCACCGGCACCGCCCTGGCATTGACGAATGCCCTGATCGGCCAGCAGGTCCGCGCCCTCGCCGGCTACACCGACCTGCAGGGATTCGCCGAATCGGTGACCAGCCAGGCGAGCGACGCGATTGTCGGCAGCGAGCAAGCGGATACCGCCACTGGTGCTGACGGCAACGACACCCTCGACGGCCGTGGCGGCAACGACAGCATCAGCGGCATGGGCGGCGACGACCACCTCCTCGGCGGAACCGGCAACGACACCCTCGACGGCGGCAGCGGCGCCGACACGGTGAGCGGCGGGCCGGGCGACGACCGCTACATTGTCGCCGACACCCTCGACAGCCTCGTCGAACTGCCCGGCGGCGGCTACGACACCGCGCTGGTCAGCCTGACCGAGGGAAGCTGGCAGCTGCCCGCGGAAATTGAAGCCGCCATCCTCGACAGCGGCGCCGGCCTGGCCACCCTGACCGGCAACGCCGCCGCCAACGCCCTCACCGGCAACGCGCTGGCCAACGTCCTCGCCGGCGATGCTGGCAATGACAGCCTGTACGGCCTTGGCGGCGACGACACCCTGATCGGGGGCACGGGCAACGACAGCTACTACGTCGACAGCAGCGCCGACCTGAGCATCGAACTGCAAGGGGAAGGCATCGACACCGTCCATGCCAGTGCCGACTACATCCTCTCCGAAAACGTCGAGCGCCTGATCCTGCTCGGCGCCGACGCGCTCGACGGCAGCGGCAACGGCCTGGCCAATACCCTCAACGGCAACGACGGCGCCAACATCCTGCTCGGTCTTGGCGGCAACGACGTGCTGACCGGCAACGGCGGCGACGACTGGCTCGATGGCGGAACGGGCAACGATGTGCTGAACGGCGGCTTCGGCGACGACACCTATGTCATCGACAATCCGGCCGACCGCATCAGCGACAGCGGCGGAAACGACACCGTCATAGTCGATTACGCCCTGATCTCCTACGCCCTGGGCCGCGACATCGAACACGGCATCCTCGGCGCAGCCGCCGGCCCGGCCCGCCTGACAGGCAATGGCAGCGCCGACCGGCTCACGGGCAACAGCCAGGCCAACAGCCTCGACGGCGGTCGGGGCGATGACTATCTCGACGGCGGCGCCGGCGCCGACACCCTGATCGGCGGCCGCGGCGACGATACCCTGGTCGGCGGGGCGGGCAGCGATACCCTGAATGGTGGCAAGGGAGCGGATTTCTTCGTCTTCGACAGCCTGAGCGGAACGGACGAGCTGCAGGACTTCTCGCACAAGCAGGGCGATCGCCTGGTCTTCGACGACGCGGTCTTTGCCGGCCTCGGGCCGCAGGGGTCCGGCGTCAATGCCGCGGCCTTCGTCTCGGGCGCGGGGCTCACCGCGGGGCAGGACGCGGATGACCGGCTGGTCTTCGATAGCGCGGCGGGAAACCTTTACTACGATGCCGACGGCAGCGGCGCGGAGGGCGCCGTCCTTCTCGCCCATCTTGGCAATGCGCCTTTAGGTCTGGTCGATTGCCTGGTCGGGTAAGCGGCAGCGGTGTCGCCAACTGCCGGTCGCGGCTACCGTCAACAGTCCTGAAGGAAAGTCGGCGCTGGCGATACGGCGCCCGGCCCGTTGTATTGCACCGGGCCTACAGCGGCTCGCGCATGCCCCGGCGGAAGTAGGCCGTGACCGGCGCGAGCAGGTAGTCGAAGGCCGTGCGGCTGTCGGTCCGCATGTACACCTCGGCCGGCATGCCGGCCTGCAGCGTGAGGTTGCCCGCCTCGGCCAGCGCCTGCGGCGGTACCTCGATCTGCACCAGGTAGTACTGCGTGCCGGTGGCGGTATCGATCAGGCTGTCACCCGACACGTAGCTCACCTTGCCTTCGACCAGTTGCGTGTTGCGCTGCTTGTACGAAGTGAGCCGCACGTCGGCGCGGGTGCCGGCGCGCACGTGGTTGATGTCTTCGGGCCGCAGCCGGGCCTCCACGACCAGCGTCTTCAGCTCGGGCACCACCTCCATCAGCACCTCGCGCGGACCGACCACGCCCCCCGGCGAGAACACCTTCATGCCGACCACCTCGCCGGTCATCGGCGCCACGATCTTCTGCCTCTCGGCGGCGTCGCGCGTCGGCCGCAGGCGCTCGTCCAGGTCGAAAATCCTGTTGGTCGTATCCTTCAGTTCGTCGGTCGCGGCCTTCACGTAGTCGTTGCGCATCGACTGAATGCGCAGTTCGAGCTCGCCGGCGCGCTGGCGTGTCTTGGAAACTTCCGCGCGGTGCTCGCCGTGGCGCGCCTCGTACTCCGCCACCGCGCGCTGCAGCGTCAGCACGCGCGTCCTGGCGACGTAATTCTTCTGGAACAGTTCGTCGTTGGCCGCCAGCTCATCCTTCTGCAGCTTGAGCGCGCGCGCCTCGGCATCGACCTGGTCGGTCAGCGCCGCGAGTTCGAACTGCGCCTCGGCAATCTGCCGGCGCAGCAGCGCAACCTGGCTGTCGAGGGCATCGCGCCGCGCGCGGAACAGCGCCTTCTCGCGCGCCATGACCTCGGCCAGCTTATGCTCGCTCGCGCGGCGCGCGAGATCCTCCGCGAAGATCGGCGCCGGAGCCAGCGCGCGCTCCGCCTCGAGGCGCGCCGCCTTGCTGCGCTCGGCATCGAGCTGCTGGCGCAGCAGGTCGAGCGAGGCGTCCACCCGCACGTCGTCGATCACCAACAGCACCTGTCCCTGCTGCACCTGCTGGCCGTCGCGCACCATGATTTCCTTGACGATGCCGCCCTCCTGGTGCTGCACCACCTTGCGGTTCATGTCCACCTTGACGAAGCCCGGCGCGATCACCGCGCCCGAGAGCGGCGCGAAAGCCGCCCAGCCGCCGACGCCGACCACGCCGACGCCGATCACCGCGAGGCCGATGTGCACCAGGCGCGAAATCTCGGCGCCCTCGGAGAGGCCCTCCGGCAACGTGAACCAGTCGCGCAGGCGCGCGGCCAGGGAAGCGGTCTGCGCGGCCATCAGGCGACCCCGCGCGCGGGCGGGACAACCGGGACCGCCGCGCGCGTCACCCGCGCCATGATCTCGGCGCGCGGCCCGAACATATCCACCACGCCGTCACGCAGCACCAGCAGCTTGTCGACGCCGCCGAGCAGCGAAGGCCGGTGCACGATCACCACCACGGTGACCGCTTCCTGCTTCAACTCGCGCAGCGTGCGCACCAGGGCTTCCTCGCCCTCGTGGTCCAGGTTGGCGTTCGGCTCGTCCAGCACCACCAGGCGCGGCTCGCCGTAGACGGCGCGCGCCAGGCCGATACGCTGGCGCTGGCCGGGCGAAAGCGCCGTGCCGCCTTCGCCGACCTCGGTGTCATAGCCCTTGGGCAGGTGCAGGATCAGTTCGTGCACATGGGCGCGCTGCGCAGCGCGGATCACGGCCGGAGAATCGACCTCGCCCAGGCGCGCGATGTTCTCGGCCACCGTGCCGGAGAACAATTCCACGTCCTGCGGCAGGTAACCGACATAGGGGCCCAACTGCTCCCGCGGCCAGACCGCGACATCCGCGCCGTCCAGCCTGACCGCGCCCGAGTTGGGCTTCCAGACGCCGAGGATCAGGCGCGCCAGCGTGGACTTGCCCGCGGCGCTCGGACCGATGACGCCGAGCGATTCGCCCGCCGGCAGCACGAAGGAGACGCCGCGGATCACCAGCTTCTCGGCGCCGCGCAGGCCGAACACCAGGCGTTCGACCGAGATCTCGCCCAGCGGCGCCGGCAGTTCGGTGCCGGGCTCGAGCGGCGGATTGCTTTCCAGCAGTTGCGCAAGCCGGCCCCAGGCGGCACGCGCCTCGATCAGGTTGCGCCAGTTGGCGACCAGCGACTCTATCGGTGCCAGCGCGCGGCCGAGGATCAGCGTCGAGGCCAGCATCACGCCCGGCGTCACGTGCTGGGCCACGACCAGCCAGGCACCGGCGCCGGTCATCGCGACCTGGATCACCTGGCGCGTGAAGCGGGTGAGGCCGGAGAGGGTGCCGCCCAGCCGGCCCGCCTCGGCCTGCCGGCGCAGCACGGCGTCGTTGATCGCCGCCCAGCGCCGCGTCACCGCCGACAGCATGCCGAGCGCGCTCACCACTTCGGCGTTGCGCGCGCTGGCGTCGATGTAACGGCTGGCGCGCCGGCTTCCCGCCTGCACCTGTTCGAACGGCGCGCGCGTGAGGCGCTCGTTGAAAATGGCGAGCACCACCATCACCAGCGAGCCGGTCAGCGCGACCATGCCGAGCAGCGGGTGGAAGAGGAAGATCAGCAACAGGAACAGCGGCAGCCAGGGCGCGTCGAACACCGAGAAGATGCCCGCGCCGGTGAGAAAGCCGCGCAGCGTATTGACGTCGCGCAGACCGTTGACATAATCGCCGCCGCTCAGCCGCGCGGTATGCGCCAGCACGCCGTCGAAGACGCGCGGCCCAAGCTGGCGGTCCAGCGCCGCGCCGCCGGTTGCGAGCAGCCGCGCGCGCAGGCCCTCGATGAGCGCGATCACCGCCAGCAAGGGCACCACGACGAGTGTCAGCATCACCAGCGTCTCTTCGCTGCGGCTGTTGATCACCCGGTCGAAGACCTGCAGCATGTAGATCGCCGGCACCAGCATCAGCAGGTTGATCACCAGGCTGAACACGCCCGCATACACCAGGAACGGGCGAAAACGGAGAATCAGGTCACGCAAGGGAATCCGATCACATTAATGTGAGACTTGGCATTATAGCCGGGATGGCGACGCTCAAGCCTGCGCGAAGCGGACGATATTGCCTTTCGCCAGCCAGCCCAGCGTGCGCAACAGCGCCGCGCGGCGCTCGGGAGGAAACAGCGCTTCCAGCTCGCGCACCGGCAGGCGCCTGCCGGGCGCCAGCGCGTCGAACAGACGCTCCAGCTCCTGCTGTCCGAGCATGAAGACGAGCGCGTAATTGTTCATGCTGCTCGCGGCGATGCGCGTGGCCTCGACCAGCGGCGCGGCCGCGACGCGCTCGACCAGCGTCGCGGCGCCGATCGCCTGCGTCGGGAAAGCGCGGAACACGCCGAAGGGATCGCCGCGCAGCGGATGGCCGCGACCGCCGGCATGCACAACGCTCGATGCATGCGCGGCGCGGCGCGCAGCGAGTTCCGTCCACAACGCCTGATAAGCCGGCACGATCACCGACCAGTCGAATGTTCCCAGCGCGCGCTCGCGCCCCGCCGCACCCATCCGCCGGCGCAGTTCGGGGTCGGCGATCAGCGCCAGGTAGGCCTCGGTCGCCGCGCCCACGTCCACCGCGGTGCACTGGCCGACGCGTCCGATGTACTGGTCGTAAGTGTCGATGCCGGCGAAGTAGCGCGCCGCGAATTCCTCTCCCGCCCCTGCCCCGGGCATGGCGGTGGGCACCGCGAAGCCGGTCTCGCCGTGCACCACGGTATCGCGGTAGCCGTCCCAGTCGCTGACCACCACGGGCAGGCCGGCGGCCATCGCCTCGACCGGCGCCAGGCCGAAGCTCTCCTGGATGTTGTCCGAAAGCGAGGTGAACACGTCGGCCGCGGCCCAGGCCGCGTCGCGTACCTCGGGCTGGCGGGCATCGAGGTGGATCAGGCGCACCGAAGGACAATAGCGCTGCGCGCCTTCGAGGAAGGCGCGCCTGATGCCGTCGTTGAAGAAATACCCGGCAAGGATCAGCACCAGCGGCTTGCCGCATTGCCGTGCCGCCGCCTCCAGCGCCAGATACATCGGCAGCGGATGCACCTTGGCGTGATACGAAAGCCGGCCGAGGAACAGGAAGGCGATGTCGCCGTCGGCGAGTTGCAGCTGCGCGCGCGCCGCCTTGCGCGCCCGCTCCAGCGCCGCGCCTTGCGCGTAGGCATCGCAGTCCACGCCGAGCGGAATCACGGCAAGCTCCGGCCGCGGCGCAAGCGGCACGGCGCCCAGGCGCTCGCCGAGATAGGCGCCATAGGCCTCCAGCACTCCCTCCACCGTGCGCCTGACCGCGGCCGAGGTGCAGATCAGCGCGTCCCAGGGCTCCACCGGCGCGGTCAGCAGCTCGCCGAATCCATCCATGACGCGGTCCGAGGAAATCGTATGCGTGAGGCCGATAACGCTCCAGGCCGCCGCACCCGCGGCGCGGCGCTGCCAGCAGAAATCGCCGATGCCGGGCGCATAGACGAAGAGCGCGCCCGCCGCCGCCAGGCCCTCGGCGCTGCCGTGCGGGACCCAGGCGCACTCGCGCGTGGGCGTCGCGCGCGAGGCGTTGATGTCGGTGCGGAAATTCTCGAACTCCTGCTGGTTTTTGGCGTAGCCGATGAAACGCTTGACCCCGGCATGGCGCGCAAAGCCGGCGAGAAACCCCGCCCCCGCCGCGTTGCGCCCCATCAGCTTGGCGAGCCCGGTGGTGAAGGCCTCTTTCTGGTAATAAATCGCCGCGTTGGCACTGTTCATGACGCATCTCCGGAATTTAGTAATTTATCATGCTCAGGCGGCGAACAAGGAAATCCATCGGCGCAAGGATGTAATCGAAAGTGTTGGACGTCGATCAAAGCCCCTCTCCCCTTGCGGGAGAGGGGTTGGGGAGAGGGGTAATGGAGCAATTGAAATTCGCCAAGCACCTGCGACACTGCATGACCGAGAGCGAGATCAGGCTGTGGCGGCACTTGCGCGCGCATCGTCTGAATGGCGAAAAATTCAGACGCCAGCAAGCAATTGGCCCTTATGTGGTCGATTTCGTGCATTTCGGCGCACGAGTGATCATCGAAGCCGATGGTGGCCATCATAACGATGCGCCGCGCGACGAAAGACGAGATGCATGGTTGCATGCGCAAGGGTTCAAGGTGCTGCGGTTCTGGAACAACGAAATCATGAATAACATGGAGGGCGTGTTGGTGAGCGTAATGGCGGCAGTGAATGAAGCACCCCTTGAAGGACCCCTCTCCCCCGGCCCCTCTCCCGCAAGGGGAGAGGGGTGAAAGCCCGCGACCGCCGCTCTGCGCCGCCGTAGCCGACCGGCTGTGCAAAGCCCCTCTCCCCTTGCGGGAGAGGGGTTGGGGAGAGGGGTGAAAACGTCGACGTCCAACACTTTCAATTGCACCATCAGCCCAAGCCTCCGTGTTAACATCACCGCCGTCCGACTTTTCCATCCCCACAAGGTTCGCCATGTCCAAAAACAAGCCTGTAACGGCGCGCAGATTTTGCCTCCTGACGGTCGGCCGCGCCGGCTCGACGTCCCTCATGGAAAGCCTCGAAAAGGTGCCGGGAATCGCGGTGCCGCGCAGCAACGTCGA
>CAZYTN010000016.1:5818-20447 GCA_964650115.1 uncultured Sulfuritalea sp. | reverse complement strand
TCTGCAGGTCGCGGAAATAGCCGGGCGAGGACAGCGGCCAGTTCGAGATCGACTGCGCCAGTTCCGAGGTGCGCTTCGGGTCGGCCTTCAGCGCCGAAACCACATCGACCCAGTCCAGCGCATGCAGATGGTAGAAATGCACCAGGTGGTCATGCACCTGCAGGTTCAACTGCATCAGGTTGCGGATGGTGTTGGCATTTTCCGGGATCTTGATCGCCAGCGCGTCCTCCACGGCGCGCACCGAGGTCAGCGCATGGGTGCCGGTGCACACGCCGCAGATGCGCTCGGTGAAGGCCCAGGCGTCGCGCGGATCGCGGCCCTTGAGGATGACTTCGAGGCCGCGCCACATGGTGCCCGTGGACACGGCGTTGCGGATCACGTTGTCCTTGTCGAGATTCACCTCGACGCGCAGGTGGCCCTCGATGCGGCAGATCGGATCGACGACCACGCGCTTGCCGGAATTGTCGAGCTTGAAGCCCTGGGTTTCGTATGCGCCCATCTCAGTTGCCTCCCGTCACTTTGTCTGCACTGTCGGATTTCTTCGCCTTCTTCAGCGCGGACGCCGCGGCATGCGCCGCCACCGCGACGCCGGCCACCGCCGCCGCGGTACCGCCGACCTTGTCGGCATTGGCCTCGACGCCGAACTGCTTGATGTCGGTGACGCGGTCGTAGAAGCTGCCCTTGTCCCAGAAGCCTTCTTCCGAGCAGCCGATGCAGCCGTGGCCGGACTGGATCGGGAAGGACACGCCGTCGTTCCAGCGCACCGTCGAGCAGGCGTTGTAGGTGGTCGGGCCCTTGCAACCCATCTTGTAAAGGCAGTAGCCCTTGCGCGCGTTCTCGTCGTCCCATTGCTCGACGAACTGGCCGGCGTCGAAGTGCGGCCGGCGATAGCACTTGTCATGGATGCGCTGGCCGTAGAACATCTTCGGCCGGCCCTGGCGGTCGAGCTCGGGAATGCGGTCGAAGGTCAGCATGTAGGTGACGACACCGGTCATCACCTCGGCGATCGGCGGGCAACCCGGCACCTTGACGATGGGCTTGCCGGAAATCACCTTGTCGATCGGCGTCGCCCGCGTCGGATTCGGCTTCGCGGCCTGCACGCAGCCGTAGGAAGCGCAGGCGCCCCAGGCGATCACCGCCTTGGCGTCGGCCGCGGTCTCCTTGAGGATTTCGACGAAGGGCCGCCCACCCTCGATGCAGTACATGCCATCTTCATTGAGCGGCGGATTGCCCTCGACCGCGAGGATGTAATTGCCCTTGTATTTCTTCTTGATCTCTTCGAGCTGCTTCTCGGCCTGGTGCCCGGCCGCCGCCATCAGCGTGACGTGGTAGTCGAGCGACAGCATGGAGAGGATCACGTCCTTGGTCAGCGGGTGCGCCGAGCGGATGAAGGACTCGGAGCAGCAGGTGCATTCGAGGCCTTCGAGCCAGATCACCGGCGTGCGCGGCTTGGTCTCCATCGCGTCGGCGATCTTCGCCGCATAGGCGCTGTCGAGGCCGAGGGAAGTCGCGGTAAGGGAACAGAACTTGAGGAAACTGCGCCGGCTGATGCCCTGGCGCCGCAGCACGTCGTAAAAGGTTTCGGTCATCTCGGTCTCCGTCGGGTTGAAGTTCTTTGGAGACCGTTTAAGCAAGGCACGGGCCACCCCGTGAAATTTATATTATTTAGATTTCAATCAAGACCTTGCGGGAGGACGCCGAAAACCGGCGGGGAGGCGCGGCGGTTAGCGGGTAATCGCGGCGATCAGAAACGCAATCGCCGACGTCCACCAACTTGATGTTTCTACATCGCCGTACCGCGAGCGCCGACTATTGGCGAATGCCAACGGGGTAGTATCGGCTAAAAGCTGGAATCAGCAGGCGATGAGATGGATGGCGGCTGATCGGCCTGAACGGCCATTGACGTGATCGGCGGTATCGGGCGGCAATGTGCCGGCAACCCGCCGTACAGCTTCAACCGGCGCTGAACGACAGCTTCTTCGTCCGGCGAATTCGTGCTCTCGACCCACTGTCGACAGTCCTCGCCCGGATGTTTCAACGGCAGCAATCTGAGCGGAGCTGTCACCCAGTGCGACTACTCACGGGCAGCTGATTGTATCCCGTCACCATGCTTTGACTCGTGAGGGTAAGATTTGCGCAGGTTGGGAGGAGGCGACTATGTCAAAGGGAAAGGCGCGCGGCAAGCAGTCCTACGCGAATGAGGAACTGGTTCTTGCGATGATTCCTGAAGTTTTGCGTGTCAACGGATTTGTCAATATCCGCATTGTCCGGGTCGGTGCCGTAAAGTTTGCC
Source organism: uncultured Sulfuritalea sp. (assembly GCA_964650115.1). GTDB lineage: Bacteria > Pseudomonadota > Gammaproteobacteria > Burkholderiales > Rhodocyclaceae > Sulfuritalea. Next base: position 18,155 of record CAZYTN010000016.1, on the reverse strand, counting down.
GATGCGGAAGATGCAAGCGGCCAGACATTGCGTTTCTGGCTAAAACAAGGCTGGACCGGCTCCCGACAGATGTCCGCCATTCAGTTCGGCCTGTTTTCGGGTGAGGCCGGCCAGGACCTGCCTGATAACCGCTTCGAAACATTCGTAAAGGAAAGGATCGAGAGAATCAAGAGCGCAGGAGCATCGCACGCGCTTTTCGTACATATGGGAGGTGATGGCACCCTCGCCAACTGGGTTGCTCTCGCGATCGACGATGTCGATGCAGCCTATAAAGAACAGTTGCGCCATTGGCCGGTTCGCGCAAGGAATACAAAGTCTCCAACGCTATGGTTCGAAGATAACCGAAAGATTGGGGGCGCCGAATGCGTAGCAGCGGTGCTTACCCGCCAGGTTGAGCTATCTCAACTGGCCGCAGGTGATCCGCTTACCAAGACCTCGGCAGTGCAACCGAAGTTCGACGGCCTATCGGGACCCGCCGTCAAGAAGGTGACCATCGAGATCGAGAGACGTATGAAGCAGCAGGCGTTCCGGCTCAGTTTAGGGAATCATTACGGCTGGAGATGTGTCGTATCCGGTGCCACCGTGATGGCCGTACTTGACGCTGCCCATTTGCCTGGACGTAGCTGGCGCACTGACAATAGTCTGACCGACGGTGTGCTGTTGCGGGCCGATCTACACAGGCTCCTCGACGCCAATTTGGCACGTATTGAAAACAAGCGGTTTCTTATTGACCCAGTTGCCCGCTTGGGCGAATACGCCCAATTTCATGACAAACCATTGGACTTATTGTGAAGAAAGCCCAATGGGGTCAGAGTCATTTCACAGAGTCAAATCACTCTGACCCATATCGCTTTGGATAGGCGAGCGCCCAGCTTCCTATTTAGAGACGCGATCTCGTCGACGTTTGTGACAACACGGAAAACACTTGCCATGCTCAATCCACTCCCTGTAGAGGATGCACAGTTTTGTTAGGAACAAGGCCATAAGCCTCGATTCCAAATAGTTTCACCTAGAACGGTATGTCATCGTCGAAATCCGAAAATGATGCAGAAGCACCTGTGGGTTTGCTCTTATTGCATTTCACGCATCCATCGGCCCCGCCCGTATCCATAAATTCGCGGGTTAACCATGACCCACACTTTTGGCACTCTGGAATCCGATAGAGTTGGGTGCCACAATTGCCGCAATACGGCGTATTTGCTATCTGAATTCCGCACGACGGGCACTGATAGGTAAGTTGCTCGCCGCATGAAGTACAGAATGAATTGGTAGCGTTTTCAACTACATTCGGGCCTCGATAGAAGCCCCTCTGAGTCCAGTCGGCCTCGGGGCACTGGAGATTCGTGCAGATTGCCAATGCGGGAGACAAATTCGGAGCAAGTACTTGGTGTCCGCCGCCAAGAGCTCGAATGAATTCTTCAGCCGTCCTAAATCGGTCGTTGGGATTGCTAGCGCAAGCGGATTCAATAGTGGCAACGACGCTTCTCGGGAACGCCGCAAGTGTGCGGGGGATGTTTGTGCGCTCGGTTCGGCCAGTTAGCATTTCTAGTAGCACTACACCAATAGAGTAGATGTCGGTGCGACTATCCACCTTGGATGCGTCCTGCAATTGTTCCGGCGACATGTAGTTCGGCGTCCCAAACACCTCGCCGCTCTTGGTGGCTCGTGTTAAACCCGCATCGGGCTGAAAGCTGACACCAATCGAAAAATCGATAAGGAAGCATCGGCCCCGCTGGTTGATCATTATGTTGTTTGGTTTTACATCGCGGTGCACGATCTTATGCGTATGCGAATATCCCAACGCATCAAGGATCTGAGTCGCGTATTCGATTGCGACGTTTAGGTCCAAGCGTTGGTCGCGTCGCAATAACTCTCCAAGCGTATGCCCCTCGATGTATTCCATTACGAAGTAGGGCGCCTTGCCGTGTGCAGCTTGGACTGTCCCTTCTGTTAGCACATAGGGTAGGTTTTGGTGTTGAAATCGCGCAAGTAGTTTCGCTTCGCGAACGAAGCGCTTTTGCATTGCCTCGTCATCTCTTACAAACGCGCTGTCAAAGAACTTGACGGCAACTTTTCTGTTTATGCTTGTTTGGATGGCTGAATAGACGCTACCGGACAAGCCCTGACCGAGAACCTCGCAAAGGCTGAACCCCTGTCTTTCAAGGTGTTTGATGTATTCGCTTGGCAATTCTACGGATGGCAATGTCGTTGGCTCCTGCAATTTTGCGTTCGCCCAAGAAGCGCTATCTGACGTCCGGTTAAGACACAATGATGGACATTTCCGATACGCGAGGCAAGGGCTCCCTCGGCCGAAGTAACGACACCTCTTAGTCTTGCCCTGACGAGGGTCAAATTGTGTGTCTCAAGCAACGTATGGCATACCCACTTGCTTGCAGAGCTTCGTCGGGGAAATCTGCACGATCAGCGATCTAACTACTTGTGGAAGTGCTTGGCGAAGTAGTCGATGACATCCGCCGCTTGTGAGCCTGCACGAAACTGCTTCTGCTCATCGAAATCAAGCGATGGGATCAAATGGATAAACTGATCGTCACGGTAAAGGCTAAACACCCTCATAGGATCAATTCCCGCCCTACGCAGGCCAGTCAGGGTATTGGTTGCTTCAATCATTGCACCGATCAGCACGTCCGCGAGTTGGACCGAGGGATTTTCCTTCGAATCGACCTGGGTCACTTCTGAAAGATTGAGAGGAAACTTTATCCGACCAATCTTGGTTTGCGTGAACTCGACCGCTTCGTCATGGTCAATAAGGCTCTGCAACAAATTGTTGTACTGGAGCAGATTCTTTGATTGGTCGTGCTCAACTCGATATGGCCCATCGGCCATGATCTCCATCCGACTGATAAGGGACTGTAGAACGACTATCGCCGCATCTGTCGATACTTCCGGAGTGGAAATGGCCGCAATACACTCGGGCGAAGCTAACGCTATCGGGCCGAGCGCTTCCGGCAGTGTCGCCTCCCAATTTGAGTCCCGGACACGAAGCACGAGTTCATTGAGAGCCTCTGGCGTCTTCTCCTTGATCGCTCTCTGAAACGCAGCCAGTATCGCGTCGAAGGATTTAGTGCCAAGCATGGTCGGCCCGATGTAGTAGAGGAGAGAGGCCATTGCGTAATTCTGGCCGTCCTCATAGAAATTGATTCCTCGCTTGTAGTACCAAGGCTCAGTTGCGTAATCGAGAAACATCAGGATTAACAGGAAACGTTTATCGCAGATGTACGTCACGCACTTTTGGGTTTCAAGTACATCCTTCTGAAGATTGATGAGACGCTCATGATTGTTTGGACGGCGAGCCAAGGCACCATATTTCAGCTCGGGTGCTTGTAGTCTTGGAAAATGTTCCTTGATGAGCCTCTTTGCTTCCTCATCGCTTATGGAAATGGCAGTAGCACCTTGGAATCGTTGATCCAGGTTCAATAAGTCAAAGCCTGTATAGCCGCTTTCATCAATGGAGAATCGTTCCATGCGTGGATTGTACTTTTCCCCAAAGTCCGACGTGTTGCATCTTTTGACTCTCGCTGCATGACTAAGGCGGGAGGAGGCATTGTGAGTTGGTTCAGCCGGTTGCCGGCGGAGGATCGGCCATTCGCAACGTTTATGTAGACGACTGCCCGCTTAGTTGCGCATACCGGGCGAACTGGGCGCTGGTTACCGCTGGCAGCTTCGGCCAAACACCAGCCACTGACCGCCCTCGCAAACCGTTCAGCATCGTGCGCCGCCGTGCCGCCACCGCCGACTTTCCGGCACCCCGCTCCGCCAGAGATTGCTCCACACATTATCCGCGAAGCGAAAACCCAATGGGCTCAGAGTCATTCCGCAAAGTCAATTCGCTCTGACCCCAATGGGACGGCCAATGGGACTGGACCCCAATGGGACCGGATTATTCGGGCGGGAAGCGCAGCTTGGAAAAGCTGCGCCCGGCCTGGATGGCTCGCCGCTCGATATCCGCCGCCGACTCAAGCCAGCCTTGCTGCTCCAGAAACAACAGGTAGGCACGCGTGCTGATCTTGCGGCAGTTGTCCGGCAGCAAAAAGTTGGCGCGGGCGATTTTGTGATCCTCGAACAGGAACACGCCGGTTTGTAGCGGCTGGTCCAGAGCGAAGTCGTTCATGGTTTCCTGGATCGCCAGTTCGCCGAGATTGGCGGTGCGCGCGGCGGCGGGGTTTGCCGCCTGCGTTTGCTGGTGATGCCGGAAAGTGCGGGTTGCGCGCACCGGAACCTTGCCGGCGGCGACCCACTGCGCCAGTTTCTCGCTGGTCGGCGTCTGGTTGCGCGTCACTTCGTGCAGCACCATATCGACCAGCACAATCGGCCAGCCGGGTTTGAACAGCAGGTCGAGCGCATCGGCATAGGCCAGCGTGATCAGCGGCCCGGCGTCGGGCAGCAGCGCAAGCTTCGCCGCCATCGCGAGCGGCTCAGCCAGCCAGCGATTTCAGTTGATCGACCATGTCGCGCGTGTCGGCCTCCGACAATCGCGGCATCGGCAGGTGGGCTTGCGCCATCAACAGGAAGAGGTCTTCCTCGCTATCGATTCCGAGCGCGCGCATGGCTTCGTCGCCCGCGAGCCGCCCCAGTGAAAAGTCGAGCAGCCGCCGGTAATTCTGGTTGCCTGTCGCTTCGGCCGCCTCGAAAGTTTCGACCAGATGGCGAAGCTCGGCGTTGAACAGCGCATTGACCGAGGTGTCGGTCTTGGCGGCAATGATCTTGGCGCGCTTGAGCAGATCACGATCAACCGCGCCGGTGAAATTGACGGTGCTTGCCATTTCTTGTCTCCATGGAAGTAACACATAAATAAGTGTATCACACCAATCTGTGTTACTGGAACCGCCTCGGCACCTCATGCATGTTCAGGGCGCGAGTTCATCCCTGAACTTGAAGCGCGGGATGAGGCCGAAGACCTTTTCCAGGATTTCGCGCAGGGTCAGGCGGCGGTCCACGGCGGCGGCTTTGCGCAGCTTGTCGAGGGTGTAGTACTCCTCGGGCTTGTCGAAGACTTCGCGGTCCACGTACCATACAGCACCGCCTGCCGCCGTCCCGCCAGCGCCGACTTTCCGGCGCCCTGCCCCCGTCAGAGATTGTTCCGCACGTAATCCGCAAAGCGCCGGTCGCGCGTGGCGATGTGGTTGCCGATGAAGCCGAGCAGTTCCGTGGCCCTGCCGGCAAGCAACGCCGGATCGCCCTCGGCATGGCTGGCGGCAATGCCGCGCAGCGCATCCATCATCTGCGCGTGATCCTCGACGTGATCCTCGTAGTCGTCGTAGCTCTTCAGGCGCATCAGCAATTCCTCCGAGGCAAAGTGCGCCTCGCTGTAGGAAATCAGCCGGTCGAGGATCTCGGCCACCGTATCGGCGTCGCGGTTATCACCGGCGGCCTTGCACAAGGCGCGCAGCAAGCCGAGCTGAACCTCGTGTTCGCGGTTGGTGTCCGCATTCGATGCAGCATTGAATTCGGCGATGCCGGACATCATGGCTTCCTTGCAGTATCGGGCGATAGTTGAAGCTTAGCGCATTGCGAGGAAACGTCGACGGGAAAGCGAGGGCTCTTCCGCTTTCCTTGGTTCGGAGGGCGACCGCGGCGCGCTCAGCAGCGCAACCAGCGAAGCCCGCGCAGTCATCGTGGCTTCTGCCTGCGAGGCGAATTGCCCCATCGGCGAAAACAATGGACAGCTCTGGTATTCGCCGAGTTCCGCCTCCGCGCTGCCGAGAAAAGCGAAGTCGCCGGCCGGAAAACGGACGAAGCGCCGCTTGTTATCGCCCGTCGACACCCAGTTGTCGCCGCTGCCGGGCAGCAGCAGCAGGCTCATGCACCAGGGCGTGACCACCACGCCCAGCCAATGTCCCTGCCAGCGCTGAAAGTCCACTGCCTCGACCGAAAGCGCAGGATTGAGGATGGGCACGTCCGCCATCTGCTCGCGCTGGATACGGAAGAAGGCTTGCTCCACCGCTTCGGCAGGACTGACTTCGTGAATGCGGAAGTTCATGCCGCCGCCAGGCCGTCGCCCCACTCCCTGGCGTCGCCGCCCTGCTCCATCAATTCCCGCATCAGCGCCAGGGCTTCTGCGGCGCGCGCCGGCTCGACACGTTCGAAGGCGAATCCGCCGGCCTGGATCAACAGGTAATCGCCTACCGCGACGTCTTCGTTCAGCAGCAGCAGGCTGACTTCGCGCCGCTGGCCAAAGCATTCGGTGACGGCCATGCCCTCGCGCACTTCGATGACGCGGGAGGGCGCCGCGAGGCACATTTCAGGCGGCCTTTCTCGTCGGTTCGAGCGCGTAGCCACGCACGGCAAGCTCGGCGGCGGCCATGGCGGCGAGCACCGGCACTTTCGCCGCGACAGTCGGCGTCATTTCCAGGCCGAGTTCCAGCGAAATGAACTCGACGCCGAGCACCACGATCTCCTTCGGCATGGCGTCGAGCAGTTCCAGGCTGGCCAGCACGTCGGGCAGCGCGATCTGGTGCGGCGACAGCTTGCTGCGGAAAAACACCGGGATCTCGTCGCCGGCAATCTTCACCAGCGTACCCGGCGCCGCGCCGGTCTTGACCACGTCGAGCACGATAAGGAAATCCAGGTTGGACAAATCCTCGATCATCTCCATGCCCGAAGTGCCGCCGTCGATCGCCAGCACGTTTTCCGGCAGCATCCAGCCGCGTTCCAGTGCCTCGACCGCGCGCACGCCGGCAGCCTCGTCGCTGAGGATGATGTTGCCGATGCCGAGAACGACGGCGCGCATGCTCAGACGGCCTTGACCGAGATCGCCGTATTGCTCTCCTTGTCCGTCAGGTGGATCGCACAGGCGATGCAGGGGTCGAAGGAATGAATCGTGCGCAGCACTTCCAGCGGCTTCTCCGCATCGGCGATCGGCGTGTCGACCAAAGACGCTTCGTACGGCCCCGGCTCATCCTTGTCGTTGCGCGGGCAGGCGTTCCAGGTGGAGGGCACGACGCACTGGTAGTTCTTGATCTTGCCGTTGTCGATCACCACCCAGTGCGACAGCGCGCCGCGCGGCGCCTCGTGGAAGCCCATGCCCATGATTTCGCCCTTGGGAAAAGTCGGCGCGTTGAAAGTCTTGGTGTCGCCCTTGCCGATGTTGTCCACCAGCGCCGCCCACTGCTCGCCGAGCATGTCCACCTGCACCGCGCAGGACACCGCACGCGCGGCGTGGCGGCCGATCGTGGAATGCATGGCGTCGAGGCCGACCTTGGTCTTGGCCAGCGCCGAGACCGTGTCCAGCGCCGCCGTGGCGTATTTCTTGGTCGGCTCGTGGCCGGCGGCGAGCATGGTCAGCACGCGTGCCAGCGGGCCGACCTGGGCCACCTTGCCGTAGAAGGTCGGCGACTTGAGCCAGGAATACTTGGCGTCGTCCTTGAAGTCGGTGTAGTTGGGCTTGGTCTCGCCCTGGTAGGGATGCAGCGCGCCGCTCTTGGAGTAGTCGTACCAGGAATGCTTGACCGATTCCTCGACGCCCTTGGTAAAGTACTCGTCGCCGAACTTGGTGAATGGCTTGAAGCTCGCCAGGTTGCCGCCCTCGATGAAACCGCCGGGCAGGGCGAATTTGGTGCCCTTGGTATCGAGCGGGATGTCCGGCACCGCGAGGTAGTTGGTGACGCCCTTGCCAATTTTTGTCCAGTCGGCATAGAAGGCGCCGACCGCGGCGACGTCGATCAGGTAGACGTTCTTGACGAAGTCGGACAGTTCGTCGATGTAGCCCTTGATCGCCAGCAGACGCTCGACGGTCAGCACCGCCTGCGAGTCCGTCGCGATCGGATTCGAAACGCCGCCGACGGCGACGTTCTGGATGTGCGGGGTCTTGGCACCGAGGATGGAGACGATCTTGTTGGCCTTGCGCTGCACTTCCAGCGCCTGCAGGTAGTGCGCCACGGCCATCAGGTTGACCTCGGGCGAGAGCTTCATCGCCGGATGGCCCCAGTAGCCGTTGGTGAAAATGCCGAGCTGGCCGCCATTGACGAAATGCTTGAGGCGCTCATGGGTCTTGCGCATCTCGTGCTTGTTGTTGAGGCTCCAGGACGACAGGCTCTCGCCCAGCGCGGCAGCCTTGTCCGGATCGGCCTTGAGCGCCGAGGTGACATCGACCCAGTCGAGCGCCGAGAGGTGGTAGAAGTGCACGATCTGGTCATGCACCGAGTGCGCCAGGATGATCAGGTTGCGGATGAACTGGGCGTTCAGCGGCACTTCCATCTGCAGGGCGTTTTCGACCGCGCGCACCGAGGTGATGGCATGCACCGTGGTGCACACGCCGCAGATGCGCTGGGTGATGGCCCAGGCGTCGCGCGGGTCGCGGCCGAGCAGGATCAGCTCGACACCGCGCCACATCTGGCCGGAAGACCAGGCCTTCTTGACGCGCCCCCCGTCGACATCGACGTCGATACGCAGGTGGCCCTCGATACGGGTGATCGGATCAATCGTTACGCGCTTGGACATTTTCTGTCTCCATCCTTTTATTTAACGTGAAGCAGCAAATTGGGCGTCAGGCAAAACATCGAGCGCAGCGAGCAAACCAGTAGCCTCCCCGCGAGGGGAGGACGGGAGGAGCGGGTCTTTATGCCGCTTTTCGCGTGTTTCATCATCGGCGGGCGGTTATCGCGAACATGAGCGTTAGTGGGCCACCGCAGCCTCTTCCCGGGGCAGCACCGGGAAGCGACGGGTGATGATGATGTAACCGAGAACCTCGACGGCAAACATGCCGGCCGTGACCAACACCTCGGCCAGGGTCGGGAAGTAGTTGAAGTCGCCGCCGGTGTCGTAGCCGATCAGGAAACCGTTCAGGCGCATCAGCGCGCCGCCGAGCAGCAGCAGGACGCCGGCGAGGAACAGCCTGCCCGGATTGCGCCGGTTGGACTCGGCCCCGATCAGGATCAGCGGTGCGATGAAGCAGGCCATTTCCAGCCAGAACATCAGCGCCTGGACCGAGGGCACGAAGGCTTTGGGCAATGCGCCGCGCACCGCCACATCGCCGAGGCGGACCACGATGAATACGGCAAGGATGCCCAGCATGATTTTCGCCATCGGCGTCAGCATTTCCGTCTCGATCTTGCGCCGATAGGCCGTCGAGGTCAGGCAGGACTCGAACAGCACCACCGCATAACCCATGAAGATGGCCGACAGGAGGTAGAGCAGCGGCAGCATGGGCGTCTGCCACAGCGGATGCACCTGGCCTCCCAGCACCACCAGCAGGGTACCCAGCGAGGACTGGTGCATCATCGGCAGGACCGTACCGAGCGCGATGACGAAGAACATCGCCTTGCTGACTTTTCTCCTCGCATCGTCCTTGCCCATCTGTTCCAGAACCACTGGCGAAAACTCGATCCACATGACGACGATATAGAGCGTGATGCAGACCGCCACCTCGAACATCACCGAGTTGGGATTGATCGACGTCGGCCAGTACATGTTCCAGACGTTCCACCAGCGGCCGAGGTCGAACATGACCCCGGCACCGGCCAGGGTGTAGCCGAACAGGCTGGCCAGCAGCGCCGGCCGCACCAGCGGATGGTATTCGCCCTTGTTGAAGATGTAGACCAGCATCGCCACCGAGAAACCGCCGCAGGCAAAGGCCGAGCCGATCACGACATCGACTGCGATCCAGATGCCCCAGGGATAGCCGTCGTTGAGGGCCGTCACTGCGCCGAGCCCGAACAGGAAGCGCACCATGAGGATCGCCGCCATCAGCGCAATCAGCACGGCGCAACTCAGCGTGACGATATTGACCAGGCCGCCGCCGACCGGCGCAGGCGCCGCGTGATGATTATTGGCCATGATCTTTACCCCCTTGGTCGGACGGCTCGTCGTCCGGTTTGACGTTCTTCCTGGCGACCCAGGTCATCGCTCCCAGCACCGCGAAGGGCATGATGAGATTGCCGTAGAGGTTGTGCTGGATGGTCTCGGACAGAGCCGCAGCGGCATCCGGTCCCAGATTCGGCATGCCGAGCTTCTCGAAGTTGACGCCGGAGAGCTTGAGCACCTGGGTGCCGCCATACTCCTTCTCGCCATAGACGTGCTGCAGGTACTTGCCGGCAGGCGTCTCGTAGCTCTGATCGGGCTCGTCGCGCCAACCGGCGCGCATCATCACACCCTTGCCGTCGGGCTTGCCCTGCAACATCTTCTCCTGGGCGGGGCGCAGGTGGCCGCGCGGGAAACGGTTGAGCTCGCCCGGCTTCATGGCGAGGCGGCGCTTGGCCTCGGCCAGCAGGTCGGAGGTCTTGCCGAACAGCGTGGCTCCGGTCGGGCAGACCTCGGCGCAGGCCGAATAATGGCCGTCCTTGTGGCGGTGGCGGCACAGCTCGCACTTGCCGATGCGACCGGTGGGCGAGTCGTACTGATATTTGGGAATGCCGAAGGGACAGGCGGCGACGCAGTAGCGGCAGCCGATGCACTTGTCGGGGTTGTAGCCGACCACGCCGGTCACCGGATTCTTGGTCATCGCCGACACCGGGCAGGCCGAGACGCAGGACGGATCGCCGCAGTGCATGCAGGAGGTCTTCATGAAGGCAAAGCCGTTAACCTCCTGGTCCTTCGCGTCCATGGTGCCGTTGCGGTACATCTTGATGATGTTGAAGGTGTAGCCGGAAGTGTCGAGCGGCGTGTCCCACAGATGGTCGACCGTGGAAAATTCTGCCGGATTGTTATTGGCTTCCTTGCAGGCCGCGACACAGGCCTTGCAGCCCACGCAGAGCGTCGAGTCATAGAGCAGACCAAGCGCTTCGGGCGGCCGCGGACGGGTTTCGCGTGCCAGCGCCGGAACCGCCACAGCGCCGGCCGTAGCCGCCGCGCTTCCCGCAAGCACACCCTTGAGAAAATCTCGCCGGGTGCCCATGATCATTCTCCAGCCTTGGCAGCGGCGGATTTGCCAACCTCGCAGGCATCCTTGGCGCGCTCGGCTTCCTCCGCCGCATGCGACAAGCCAAGGTTGCGCGTCAGCATGATCGCCGCACCTGCGGCGGCACCGGCCACCGCGGCCACGGCCGCGGCGGAGGCGAAGGACGCGGCCTTGCCCTGCTCTTCGACGATGCGCGGATATTGCAGCGGCGGCGTCACGTTGAGCATTTTGGCGACCTGGTGGATGGGCTTGGTGAAGCCGACGCCCTTCTCCGAACAACCGATGCAGGGATGGCCGCAGCCGACCGGCCAGTTGTTCTCGCCGGCGTCGCCGAAGCCCAGGGTGGAGCAATTGGCGTAGGTCTCGGGGCCCTTGCAGCCCAGCTTGTAGAGGCAGTAGCCCTGGCGGTGGCCGCTGTCGCCGAACTCCATGGCGAAGCGCCCGGCGTCGAAGTGGGCGCGGCGCTCGCAGTTTTCGTGGATCAGGCGCGAATAGGCAAACTTGGGACGGCCCAGCTTGTCGACCTCGGGCAGCTTGCCGAAGGTCAGGAAATGCACCACGGCGGCGAGGAAGTTGTAGGGGTTGGGCGGACAGCCCGGAATCGTCACCACCGGCTTGCCGAGGATTTCGGCGACGCCCGCGGAGCCCGTCGGGCTGGAATCGGCACCCGAAATCGAGGGTATCGTCGAGGGCATGCCGCCCCAGGAGGCGCAGGAGCCGATCGCGATCACGGCGGCAGCGTCGGCCGCGCATTCCTTGACCATGTCGATCGCGGTCTGGCCGCCGATCTTGCAATAGATGCCGTTCTGCTTGGTCGGGATGGCGCCTTCGACGACCAGTACGTACTTGCCCTTGTTGGCTTTCATCGCGCTCTTCCTCGCGGCTTCGGCCTGGTGCCCGGCGGCGGCCATGAGAGTCTCGTGATAATCGAGCGAGATGACGTCGAGGATCAGTTTTTCCAGCGTCGGATGCTCGGCGCGCAGCAGCGACTCGGAGCATCCGGTGCACTCCTGGAAGTGGAGCCAGATTACCGAGGGCCGCTTGGCCGCCTCGATCGCCTTGGCCACGGCGGCTTCGGCGCCGGCCGGAAGGCCCATGGTCGCCGCCAGCGTCGCGCAGAACTGCAGGAACTCGCGCCGCGGCATTTCCAGTCGCTGCTCGACTTCCTGCAACGTCTTGCGGCCGGTATCGAAAAACTCGTTGATGTTGCCCATGTCTGCCGTCCCCCTCCAAGAGCCAGGCCGCGTCCGGGCCTGATATCAGAAGGGGTTATGCAATTCGCGCACCAGACTCATGGGTATTTCAATCGCCTCGACGATTCAACGCCTTGCGAATATTTGATTTCCACCTAAAGCATTAGAATCGGTTACCAGCTTTCCATATCGCTAACCACTTAACTCACGGCCTGCCGCCGAAACGCCCGCCACAGCGCCAGGTCGTAGGCGATCTTGAGGCAGCCGCAGGCCACCAGCGGTGCCGCCAGCC